>JAOUDU010000769.1 GCA_029859085.1 Gammaproteobacteria bacterium
CCACCTGCGAGACTCCGGCCTGTCGGTGGAAGCGGTGGCGGCGCTGCTGGGATACAACGACACGGCGGCGTTTCGCAAGGCGTTCCGGCGCTGGTACGGGCAGGCGCCGGGGGAATTCCGCAGTCTGCCCCGGAGTTCTCCCCCCACAGGCACCGGCCTGGCAAAGGCGCAATAACTCCGTTCCCGGAATAATCCAACCAGAGGAAGCTGAATCGTGGGACCACTTGCAGGACTGAAAATTGTAGAGATGTGGTGCATCGGACCAGGGCCTTTTGCCGGCATGCTGCTGTCCGATATGGGCGCCGAAGTCATCCGGGTCGACCGCCCGGTGGAAACTGACTACGGCTATCCCCCGGATCGCTACCGGACGATCTGGCGCAACCGGCGCGCCGTCGCCATCGACCTGGAACGCCCCGAGGGAGTCGAGACCATGTTGCGGCTGATGGAACAGGCCGACGGTTTCATCGAGGGCAACCGCCCCGGTGTCTGCGAGAAACTGGGTATCGGGCCCGAGGTGGCCCTGGCCCGGAACCCGCGGCTGGTCTACGGGCGCATGACCGGTTTCGGGCAGTACGGGCCGCTGGCGGACAAGGCCGGCTTCGATCTCAATTTCATCTCGCTTACCGGCGTCGCCGGCGCGGTCGGGACCCGGGAGCAACCGATGCCGCCGCTGATACTCGGCGGGGATTTCGGCGGTGGCGGCGCCTACCTGGCGCTGGGCATGCTGGCCGCGATCCTCGAGGCCCAGCGCACCGGGCGCGGCCAGGTGGTCGATGCGGCGATGGTGGATGGCTCGGCCAGCCTGATGGCCTATATGTATGGCGGGTTGGCAGGCGGGGTCTGGCGCAACGAGCGGGAGTCCAACAATGTCGACGGCGGCCACTGGCTCTACCGCATGTACCGTTGCGCGGACGGCCGCTTCCTGTCTGTGGCCTGCCTGAGCGCGAGGCACTACCGGAACCTGGCCGCAACGCTAGGGCTCGATCCGGAGGTGTTCTCGTTCAGCGCCGGTCGCGCACGCTGGCCTGAACTGCGGCAGCGGCTGGCCGATATCATCGGCCGGCGCACCAGGGACGAATGGATGAGCCTGTTCGAGGGAACCGACGCCTGCGTGCAGCCGGTGCTCGATATGGAGGAGGCGCCGCATCACCCCCACCTGGTTGCGCGGGGAACGTTCGTCGAACACGGCGGCGTCGTGCAGCCGGCGCCGGCACCACGTTTCAGTGCGTCTCCCGGCGAGATTTCGTGCCCGCCACCGGTTAACGGCCAGGATACCGACGAGGTGCTGGCGGACTGGGGGTTTGCAAAGGAGGAGGTGCTGGCCCTGCGTTCAGCCGGGGCGGTCGGGGTCCGCTGATATCCGCGGAACGCTGGATTACCCGTGTGACTGCGCTGATGAATGTAAACACCCGCGCAGGCTTCAGCTTACCTGTTTGTAGTGCCGGGTCACGCGATCGCTCTCCACCAGCTCCATCACCTCCTCGATGGTGGCCGGTTTATCGGTTTTTGCGAAAATCAGTTCGTCCAGAATCGCGCCGTACTCGGTCAGTGCAGCTGTAGTGGAAGTCTCATCGCAGCAGCGCAGTGTGGAATTCAGCTCTTCCGCCAGGCCGCGACCCAGGCTGAGGTCGAGTCCCTCGTGGATCGCGCGCCGGGCTTCGAAAGCGGCAACCGGGCTGCGTTTGCTCATGCGATCGGCAAAGGCCTGGACCGCCTCCTCGAAATCCGCCCGCGGGAAATGCGCCGTCAGCAGGCCCGCCTCCGCCGCCCGTTGCGGCGACCACTGGTCACAGGTGAGCATAAATTCCAGGGCCCTGGCTTTGCCGATGAGTCGTGAAACCCGCTGGGTGCCGCCGCCACCCGGGATGATCCCCAACAAAACCTCCGGCTGGCCGATGGTAAAGCCCGCGTCTTCTACCATAAAACGAAAATCGAAACAGGCGGCCATCTCCGTGCCGCCACCATTGCAGGTACCGTTGATGGCCGCCACCGTGATCTTGCGGCTGCGC
>JAOUDU010000768.1 GCA_029859085.1 Gammaproteobacteria bacterium
TTTTTGAGAGAAAACCGGCCCGTGCAAACCAACGGTTATCCAGCCTGGGGCTGGGGTGGAATTACCTCCTTTTTTAAGAAAAGCAGAGCGCGCTGACCGCCAGTGCGCTTGCGGGGTTGAAGAAACAGTCGAATTGCCAGGGCGAAAGTGCCCTAACATCAACAGTGGTTATGGAGCAGGTCCCCTGAACAAGCGGGAGGTATTTGAATGAGCGGTACTCGGACTAGCCGTACCGCGAGTGATGGAATATGGACCCGGTCATTGCTGACCGCTGCGTCAAAAAAGGTCCTGAGTAACGCCTTCGGCGGATTCCAAAAAAGCTGGATTCCACCTACCCCGTTTGCAAATGCAAGGTGGGGTCTTCCTTGCCACTTTAAGCGCAGTGGCGGCGACAAGTGAGGCCACTATACGAACCCGGAATATGGCTGTCACAGAGAATTCAGCCTGAAACTGGCGTGGTTCTGGCGCGGGAAAGCCTATGAGCCAATCCCCGTCGGCCGCCTCGATACAGAGATACCTCGCCTGTATGGCTGCATCGGCCGCCGCAAACCCGCGCAATTCGGCCCATCCAGTGCCGTTTCCACTGGAAACAGTCTTTGCGAAAGAGAAATTCAAAGGCGACGGGAAATTTTGCGATTTAAGTCGCGGAGCCCACGTCACTACCCGCTGCGCCTGGTAGTGACGTGGGCTCATCCGCACAAACTAGATCCATCAGTTTATTTCGTTTAATTTGATTATTTCGTTTGTTTCGAATATTCTGGCGAACAGGAGTTGCGCCAAGGGTAACTCCAGCCATGATGAAAGAGATGCCATAGGGGATTCCAGCTCCCAGGCACAATAGGAATACGGTGAGATAGATTATGAATACTGCACACGAATATGAACGTCTGCCAGATAGTGAGGCTACCCGACTTGCCAGGGCGAGCGCGGCGGAACTCAGCAAGCTATTGAATGAAAAACCTGAATCCGATCGTGCAAGTATCAAGATGGACGGGCACGACCTGATCTTGCCACGTCAGGCGCTTGTACTGCTGAGGGATTTGTTGGCAGACATGGCTCAAGGGAATGCGGTAACCGTCGTTCCAATGCATGCCGAAATGACAACCCAGCAGGCAGCAGATATTCTCAATGTCTCCCGCCCCTATCTGGTTAAACTGCTGGAGCGGGGTGAGCTCGGGTTTACCAAGGTCGGAACCCATAGGCGAATTCGGTTTGAGGACCTGATGGCCTATAAGAAGACGTGCAGGGTGCAAAGTGAGCAGGCAATGGATGAGCTGGTAAAGCAGGCGCAGGAAGATAACCTGGGATACTGATGAGTTTTACTGTTATCTACGACGCCTGTGTACTGTACCCGGCACCACTGCGTGATCTATTGCTGGAACTGGCAATTTCGGAGTTGTTTTCAGCCAAATGGACGGAGACGATCCACGATGAATGGGTCCGGAATCTATTGAAGTCTCGCCCCGAACTGTAAGAAAGACTAATACATACCAGAAAGCTCATGAACAAGGCTGTGCCCGACTCACTGGTGGAGAACTTTGAATCCTTGATCGATGGTTTGGAACTGCCAGATGCAAATGACAGACATGTGCTCGCCGCAGCGATCAAGTGCAACGCCCAGATTATTGTCACTAGCAACCTGAAGGATTTTCCAACTGAGTCACTGGACCCTTACGGCATCGAGGCTATGCACCCCGATGAATTTATCGAGCATCAATTTGGCCTGAGTCCGGGAGCAGTGATAGCCGCCGCCAAGCGGATTCGCGAGCGCCTGAAAAATCCCAGGAGGAGTACAGAGGAATATCTTGAAACACTTGCATCCCTGGGTTTACCGGTTACGGCAGGGCTCCTGAAGGGTTTTTCCGAACTCATATAGTCCACGGATCATCTGTACCGGTTTCCACTAAATCGATTGCGGGACAGGAATTGTCGATCAATGGCTGATGCCCAATTGATTTTACGGGTTTCACCTGCCGCCGGTCTGCGTCAACTAATTGATAAATTAATTG
>JAOUDU010000770.1 GCA_029859085.1 Gammaproteobacteria bacterium
ACTACCCGAATTACGGCAAATTTCCGACTTCGAAGCGACAGTTCCTGTGGCGTTTTTTCCTGAACCTTTGCGGCTGGCATGCGCTGTTGCAGTTTCTCGGCGTCCACCAGTCCAGGAGGGGAGTAGCTGGCGATGAAGCTCGCAGGCCCGGATCACTGGGCAAGCTGGTGATGACACAACTGATCGTCCTGCTACTGTTCTCCCTGTCCCTGGGCTGGGGCTTCTACATTTGGCTCTGGCTCATACCTATAGCCACTTTTGGCAAGTTTTTCTCATCGACCAGGGCATTCTGTGAACATGCGGACCCGGATGACCAGCCCACCATCAGGACTATAACTGGCTCCTTCCTCGGCGAGAAAATCCTGGGAGTGTTCTGCTTCAATTACCATGCAGAGCACCATCGCTATGTTGGAATTCCCTATGTCCATCTGGCGGAAGCCAACGCAGTACTTGCGGATTCGGTGTATGCGCCCGCAAAGCCCGGAGAACCGAATTATCTACATTACAAACACGGTTACGGACGCCTGCTGCTGACCTGGTTTCGTAGCTTGCCCCTTTAAGTGGGCGATGTGAGTATATGAAACCGATTGTTGCCTGCACCTACTGTCATCGACAGCAGTTCGATCTGGTCTACGACAATATCCGCGATTGGGAATATGGCGTCGAGGGCAGCTATGCATGGTGTCAGTGCAGGTCTTGCGGCGGTGTTCAACTGCAGCCCTTTCCCGACCTTGATGACCTGAAAAGGGCGTACAATATCGAATATCACGGTTATGCTACCGGTGAAAAACGCGGATTCCTGTTCTCCCTGTTATATGCGGCCAAGGAAGGCCTGTTCCGGCGCCAGATGTCACGGTTTGTCGCTGCGGACTCGAAGGTACTTGATGTAGGCTGCGGCGCGGGAGAATTTCTGCTGAGCATCAAAAAATTGGGGCTCAGCAATCTTCAAGGCATTGATTTTAGTCAGGATATGGTGGCGGCCCTTGAGCGGCAAGGCATCGATGCTTATTGCGGTACCTTTACGGATTTCCCCGGACAGGCTGAAAGCTATGACCTGATATCCATGAATAACTATCTGGAACACACGGTGGCACCCCGACAGGAACTGGAGAAATCATTGGCTTTATTGCGCCCGGGCGCGATCCTGGTGGGAGAAGTGCCGGGCTTTGACTCCTGGGAACGAAGGATTTTCGGTCGCTTCTGGGGTGGAAACCACGTGCCTCGTCACACCCACCAGTTTAACGCGAGCTTTCTATTGCGTTTACTGAAGGAGTCCGGTTTTGAAGATGTGCAGCTATCCCATCAACTGAATACCAGCCACTGGGCCCTGTCCGTCCAGAACTTTCTACAACGAAACGTTGCCAACCTCCGGGATAACCCCGCGATACGGCACGGGCGGAGTCGCTACTATGTTCCACTGTTGCTACTGTTCATACCGATTAACATTGTCTGCGTGCTGATGAAAAAGTCCGGTTGCGTGAAATTTTCCGCGCGCAAGCCGTATTGAGACTGTGTCGATGGATGAGGTTTACGACACATCGGATTATAGCCAGGGTTATCCCGAAGGCATCGAACATAACTTCTGGAATCTCGCTCGTAACGACCTTCTCTATCGTCTCCTCGAACCACTTGTAGGCCCGGAAGACCTGGTGATGGATGTGGGTTGTGGCCCGGGTATCTTCCTGGGCTCGCTGCAGGGTAAACCTGTGAATGCACGCGGGGTTGAAAAGGGATCGCCGCCGGTAAAGCCAGGGCTGGAGTTACTGATTGATACCGGAACAGACCTGTTTGAATTGGACGAGCAGACAAAGCAGCGGATAAAGGTGGTGCTGCTCCTCGATGTGCTTGAACACATTACTGACCGGCGCAAGTTTTTGCAGAAAGTGAGCTCGGAGCTGCCGAATTGCGGGTATTTGCTGATAACGGTACCAGCGCGTATGGAAGTCTGGTCCAGTTTCGATAGCGATTGGGGTCATTTTTTGCGCTACGACCGCCCTGGGCTTGCG
>JAOUDU010000094.1 GCA_029859085.1 Gammaproteobacteria bacterium
TGCCGGTAGAGGTGCGCATGTACCTGGTGGTGGCGGTGCTGGGTGTTACCCGGGTGCTGGGCCACAGGCATATCTTCAACCTGGTGGCAGCGGCCATCGTGATTTTCTACGCGGTGGCGCCGGAGCACTTTTTCCTGCTGCACCATCCGCGGCAGGAACGCCTGGGCCTGTATTTCCTGCTCGGTGCAATCCTTTACGTCAATGCGCGGCAGATCCCGGTTAATTTCGCGGGGCTCGCCGTCCTGAGTGCAGCGCTGGTCGCGATATATTACGCCGGCGTTCGCCAAACGCCCTACAACCTGGCCTACGCCACCTGGTTTTCCTACCTGGTGCTGTATATTTCATTCCACCCCCGGCTGAAACTGCCGGACCTGGGCCGCCACGGCGACTTCTCCTACGGGCTGTACCTCTATGCATTTCCCGTCACCCAGACCCTGATCTTCTGGCTGGGCCCGGGCAATCCCTGGCTGATACTCGCCCTGGGCTTCGTCATCACCCTGGCGCTGGCGATGTGCTCGTGGTTCGCGGTGGAAAAACCGGCCCTGGCGTTGAAAGGCAGGCTGGTCGGGCGACAATAGCGCGCGGACCGACCGCCTAGCGGGGATCCCGATCGAAGCGCATCTTCCGAGCCGGCCGGAACCTGCCGATCGCCTGTTTCAGCTCGCGCTCCGACCTGGTGGCCCGGCCGGAAGATGCCTCCACTGGCCCGTAGGCGAGCTCGGAATAGAGACGGGTGATCTCCCCCACCTCGCCGGCAATGGCAGGTACCGCCCGGCATATCCTGGCAGCGTATTCGCCGGCGGTTTCACCCGGCGCCCGGACAAAGCCAAGGGGAGCCAACTGCTCGCAGAACTGCAGGTAATAGCGATCGCAGTTGCGCTGCTCCCGGGCCCGGCGCCGGCCCAACAGGCTGTAGGCAAGCGGTGCCAGTACCAGGACCCAGCTGGCTGCCAGCACCAGCAGGAATTTGCGCACGCTGATCCCGTCGAAGACCTCGTTCAGCAACTGGAACTGGCGGTCGCGATCGAAACCCGTTACAAAACTTTGCCAGCGGTAGGTGAGCGCGTCGTAGCGCAGGCGCAGGGTATTCAGCCAGGCGACACCGCGGTAGCGCACGAGGGAGAGAGGCGAGTCGCTGAGGAAGCCGCCCTGCTGTTCCAGTGCCCGCTCCAGGCCCCACTCGATCCGGTCAGGCGATACCGACGCCGTGGGATCCACCCGCATCCATCCCCGACCCTGCAGCCAGACTTCTGCCCAGGCGTGGGCATCGAACTGGTGCACGATCACTGTGCGGTTGAGCGGGTTGACCTCGCCGCCCTGGTAGCCCGCAACCACCCGCGCGGGCACCCCCGCGGCGCGCATCAATACCACGAAGGCGGCGGCATAATGCTCGCAGAACCCCGCCCGCGACTGGAACAGGAAGGCGTCCACGGGATTCTCCGCGGGCAGTAAGGGGGGGTCGAGCTTGTAAACGAAGGGCTCGTCCCTGAATTTGGCCAGGATCGCGTCGACATAGGCCGCGTCGCTGCCCGCCTGCGAGCGCAACTGCCCGGCCAGCGCCCGCGTCTGCGGATTGTCGGTACCCGGCAGGCGCAACTCGATCTCGCGCCGCCACGGGGAGAGTTCCGGTTCCAGAATCGCGTCGGGCCAGGATTCGACACCGTAGAGGCGCTGGTCTTCCAGTTCGGTCGGGGAAAACAGCACATAGTCCGAACCGCTCATCACACCGGGGGAAGTGGGCCTGGCGTAGCGCAGGCTGTACAGCCAGTTCTGCTGGGTTGGTTCAATGATTATCCGGTATTGCAGTGACTCCCCGGTGGTCTCCACCGGCGGGGCGCGCCGCTCCGCCGGGGGCACATCGAAGTACCGCAGGCTGCGCCAGGCGCCCTCCTCCAGCGTGCTGAAGACCAGCCCGCGCCAGTAGAGCTCCGACGCGCCGGGTATATCGCCATCGAATTGCGCCCGGAACGCCACCGCATCGGATTTCCCGAGGCTGGATATATCGCCGGGCTTCATGAAATCGCTGACGCCGGTTTGCGCGGTGTGGGTCTTGATCGGCACGGACCATAGGGGACCGATGCGGGGAAACAGGAAGAACAGCACCAGCATCAGTGGCAGCGCCTGCAACAACATCACGGCCGCGAGTCGAATTGTCTTGCGGTTGAACTGGTGCTCGCCGGGCCGGTGCATCGCCACCAGCGCGGTTGTCACCAGGGTCACGTTGAGCAGTGAGTAAAGCGCAATGGGAAGGTCCTGGCTGAACAGGAACTCGGTGATACAGATGAAGTAGCCCAGGAACAAAAGGACGTAACCGTCCTTGTGCCGGGCGAGCTCTATCAGCTTCAGGGCGAAGGCTGTAAGCAGCAGCGCGACTGTGGGCTCGAGCCCGATGAGAGAGCCATAGCTGAAAAAAATGCCGGCAAAACTGCTGGCGATCAGCCCGGCTTTCACCCAGCGCCCGGGAAAAGACCAACTGCCGCGGTACACCATGATGCGCCAAAGCGCCGCGAACACATAGACCGCCAGCACCCAGATGGGAATCCGCCCGGCGTGAGGTGCAACCAGGGAAAACTGGCTGGCTATGATCCATACCAGGGCATTGCGCGGTATCTGCTGGTCCGGTTTCATCGCGACCTGGTGCCGATGCCGTGCAGGGCCAGTGCCTGCAATACCCGGTCGCGATGGCGCTCTCCCAAGCCGGGCTCAATCACCAGGCCCGGCAGGCGCAAACCGTACTCCTCTTCGGCCCGGTCAAATTCAAGCGCCCAGTAGCACAGGTGCGACAAGCGCTGCTCCATACCCAGCCCGGGGTACATCTCCCAATCCAGCCACACGCTGCGGTTGGCGTAAGCGCCGTACTGCTTGGTCTGCACTCCCTGGCCCCGGGCCAGTCCCTTCCAGTGAATCTGGCGCAGGGAGTCGCCTTCGCGATAGTCCCTGAAACCATAAAAATCATCGCTGCCCGCGATCGGCACCGCGGCCCCATCGGGTCGGTCGCTGGCCAGGCCCGGCAATTGCGCGGCGGCCAGCGGCTGGGGGTAGACCAGCGCGTAGAGATCCAGGTCGATCCAGGTCCAGCAGCGCAGCAGGCCCAGGGGATAGGTTGACTCCAGCAATAAACGCCCCGGGCTGAACCAGCCCCGTTTGCCTACAGGCAGGTGCAAATTGACCTGTACGGTGTCCTGCTCCACCAGGTTGACGACGCTGCCATCACTGTCGGGATACTTGACGTACAGGGCGAAATGCTCGCGCTGGCCCCCGCGTTCGAGCTTGATCGAAAATTCGCTCTGCTTCCCGGGAAAAGCGGGGGTTGCCCGCAGCGCCCGCACCGTAAGGCCGGAGAGGTTGGCGTAGGTGTGGAGGATCCCGACGATAAACAGGGTAGCGAGCAGGAAAGTGAGCGCAAAACTCATATTGTTCTGGTAGTTGATCGCGGTCATCAACATCACCAGCAGGCATACGCTGAAAAACAGGCCGATGCGGCTGGGAAAAATGAATATCCGCTTCTGGTCCAGGGTCACCGCGCGGGCTGGCGGAATACGGTTGTTTACCCACTCGGCAAAACGCCGGCGCAGGCGATTCCCTATCCCATGGCGAGCCGGCTTGCGCTTGCGCCCCTGCACAGGATCGCCGGATCAGGCCCTGATCACATCGACATTGCGCCGCATCAGTTCCACCAGGGCGGCACCGTCCCCGGCGTAATCGCCACTGGGAACCAACCTGTGTGCGGCCACGGCGGGCAGCACCATCTGCAGGTCCTCGGGCACCACGTTACCGCGGTTATGCATCACGGCCCAGGTGCGTGCGCAATCCAGCAATGCCAGCGCCCCCCGGGGCGACAGGCCCACGGCGAACTCGGCAGCGGTCCGGGTATAGGCCACCAGCCGCTGCAGGTAGTCCAGCAGGTTAGTTGACTCATACACTTCCGCCACCAGTGCCCGGACCCGCTCCAGCTGCTCGATGCTGATGCGCTGCTCCAGTACCACGCGCTCGTTGCCGTTCGGACGCCGCCGCTGGAACATCTCGCGTTCCGCATGGGGGTGGGGGTAGCCCAGTTCCAGTCGCATCAGGAAGCGGTCGAGTTGCGACTCCGGCAGCGGATAGGTACCGGACTGGTGGATCGGGTTCTGGGTGGCAATGACAAAAAACGGCTCGGGCAGTGGCCGGGTCTCACCCTCGATCGTGACCTGGTGTTCAGCCATGGCCTCGAGCAGGGCACTCTGGGTGCGAGGGGTGGTGCGGTTTATCTCATCCGCGAGCAACAGCTGGGTAAAGATGGGACCGGGGTGAAAGCTGAAGCTGGCATCGTTGCGGTTGTACACCGATACCCCGAGGATATCCGCCGGCAGCAGGTCGGAGGTGAATTGCACCCGCTTCCAGGACAGGCCCAGCACGTCCGCGAGGGCGTGCGAGAGGGTGGTCTTGCCCATGCCGGGCAAGTCCTCTATCAGCAGGTGCCCGCGTGCTATCAGGCAGCACAGGGCCAGGCGTATTTGCGGCTCCTTGCCCAGTAGCACCTTGCCGACCTCCGCTACTGCGGAGTCAATTAACGCCTGTACCTGCATTCGGTCTGTCCCGGTGTGATGTCAATAGTAACTGTCAGGCGATCGCCGCCAGGCCGCGCTGCAGGTCGGCCCGCAGGTCGTCCACATGCTCGAGGCCGACAGCGATGCGAATCAGGTTGTCGGTTATGCCCGCCGCTGCCCTGTCCCCGGGGCTGAGGCGACCGTGAGTGGTGGTGGCCGGATGCACGATCGTAGTCTTGGCATCGCCGAGGTTGGCGGTGAGCGACATGATCCTGACCCCGTCGATCACATCCCAGGCCTGTTGCCGCCCGCCCTTCACCGCGAATGACAGCACACCGCCAAACGCGCGCTGCTGGCGGCGCGCCAGCTCATGTCCGGGGTGATCAGGGAGGCCGGCATAGAACACCCGCTCGACCCCGGGCTGCTGTTGCAACCAGCCCGCCAGTTCCAGGGCGTTGCGGCTGTGGGCCTCCATGCGCAGGCGCAATGTTTCCAAGCCCTTCAGGAAGACCCAGGCATTGAAAGGGCTCATGGTGGGGCCACAGGTTCGCAGGAAGGTGACCACCTCCTCCATATGCCGGTGCGAACCCACCACAGCGCCGCCGACACAACGGCCCTGCCCGTCGAGGTACTTGGTGGCGGAGTGGATCACAATATCCGCGCCCAGGCTCAACGGAGTCTGCAGCGCCGGCGTACAGAAACAATTGTCCACCACCAGCAGGCTGTCGCTGGCCCTTGCCAGCTCCGCCATCGCAGCGAGATCCGCCACCTCGCACAGCGGATTGGAGGGCGTTTCAACGAACAGCATGGCCGTGTTGGGCCGGATCGCCGCGCGCCACTGATCGAGCTCGAGCAGTGGGACGAAGCTCACCTCCACGCCGAACTTCGCCATGTACTTGCCGAACAGGTTGACCGTGGTGCCGAAAACATTGCGCGAGCAGATCACGTGGTCACCGCTCTTGAGCAGGGCCATGCAGGTGCTGAGGATGGCGGCCATACCCGAGGCAGTACCCACGGCCTGCTCGGCCCCTTCGAGCGCGGCGATGCGCTCCTCGAAAGTCCTCACGGTGGGGTTGGTATAGCGCGAGTAGACATTGCCCGGCGAGTCGCCGGAAAATCGGGCGGCGGCATCCGCCGCGCTGTCGAACACATAGCTCGATGTCAGGAAGATGGGCTCGGCGTGTTCACCCTCCAGGCTGCGCGTAATCCCCGCCCGTATCGCCAGGGTATCGAGGTGTGCGCCTGCGAGGGCATCAAATTCAGTGTCGTCTGTCATCGTCCCGCTCTAGGCGTCATTGTGTATGCCAACCAGCGCGCCATCGGCCTGCAGCGCGGCCCGTCTCTGGCTTTGCGCATCATCATTGCGTAGGGATTCGACCCGATCAAGGTAAATCTGGTCAACGTCACCGGTAATATATTCACCGTTGAAAACCGAGCAATCGAAACCGTCGACATCGGGATTGCCCTCCATCGAGCAGCGCACCAGGTCGTCCAGGTCCTGGTAGACCAGCCAGTCGGCCCCGATCAGTTCACAGACCTCCTCCACTGTCCTGCCGTGGGCAATCAGCTCCGAGGCAGAGGGCATGTCTATGCCGTAGACATTCGGGTAGCGCACCGGCGGCGCCGCCGAGGCAAAAAAGACCTGGGCCGCGCCCGCGTCCCGGGCCATCTCGATTATCTGGCGGCAGGTGGTTCCGCGCACGATGGAGTCATCCACCAGCATCACGTTCTTGCCGTCGAACTCCAGCGGCACAGGGTTGAGCTTCTGGCGCACGGATTTCTTGCGCTGGCTCTGGCCAGGCATGATAAAAGTGCGGCCGATGTAGCGATTTTTCATCAGCCCCTCGCGGAACTTGATGCCCAGCTCATGCGCCATGGACTGGGCTGCGATACGACTGGTATCCGGGATCGGGATGATCACGTCGATCTGCAGGTCCGGGCGCAGCCGGCGAATTTTCTTACCCAGCGCCTCGCCCTGGCGCATCCGGGTCTTGTACACGGAAATCTCGTCCATCAGCGAATCGGGGCGGGCAAAATAGACATGTTCGAAGATACAGGGGCGCAGGCTCGGGCTGCGGGCGCACTGGCGCCGGTGCAACACGCCATCCATATCGATAAATACCGCCTCACCGGGCGCCACGTCGCTGATCAGGCTGAAACCGAGCACGTCCAGCGCGACGCTCTCGGAGGCGAGCATGTACTCCGCACCCAGCGCCCCCTCGCGCACACCGACCACCAGCGGCCGGATACCCAGCGGGTCGCGAAAACCGAGTACCCCGTAGTTCACCACCAGGCCCACGGCGGCATATCCGCCGCGACAGCGCTGGTGCACCGCGGCAACGGCGGTAAAGATGTCATCCGCGGTGGGGTTGAGCTTGCCCAGGGTCTGCATCTCGTGGGCGAACACATTGAGCAATACCTCGGAGTCCGAGTCCGTATTCAGGTGGCGCAGGTCATCCTGGAACAATTCGCGGGTAAGCTGCTCGGAATTGGTGAGGTTGCCGTTATGCGCCAGCGCTATGCCGTAGGGCGAATTCACATAGAAAGGCTGGGCCAGGGCTGCGCCCGAGCTGCCCGCCGTGGGGTAGCGCACATGGCCGATACCGATACTGCCCCGCAGGTTTTGCATGTGCTGCTGGCGAAACACGTCCCGTACCAGCCCCTCGCTCTTGCGCTGGCTGAAGCGACCGCCGCTGCAGGTCATGATGCCAGCCGCGTCCTGGCCCCGGTGTTGCAACACCGTGAGGGCGTCGTAAATCTCGGGGGCTATATCGGATTTTCCAACGATTCCAACCAGGCCACACATGCTGTCTTACCCCTATGTATTTCGAGTCAGGTGGAAATGGCGGGCCACTGCCCACCGCTGGCCCTGGCAAACAGGCCCTGGGCCCAGCGCCCGAGCATGTCTACATGAGGCATCAAGATGGATTGGTCCAACCACAACAGGTCCGGCGGTGGCACCAGCTGGCGCAGGACAAATACCACCACGAGAATCAGGATGATCCCCCGGGCAAAACCGAAAACCGTACCCAGCAACCGGTCCAGCACGGTCAGTCCGGTGGCCCTGATAAGTTGGGCCGCCAGGAAAGTGATGAAGGTTGAGAGTACCAGGGTACCGACAAACAGAATCGCATAGGCCGCGACATAGCGCCCGGTGATATTCGCGATCGTGCCCGCCAGCATGGACGCCATCTGGTCCACGAACAGGTTGGCCACCATGAAGGCGGCCACCCATCCCGCCAGGGAGAGTGCCTCCCGCACGAAGCCACGCCAGAGGCTCAGCAGCGTCGACAGCAGCAGCACGATGATAATCACCCAGTCTACCGCGGTAAGATTCGACCACTCGGGCATCAGGGTTTGTACCGGACGATCAGGGAGTGAACACCGAAGCGGGAATCGATCCCCGCCTGGATTTTCTGGAGTTGCGCCCGCTCGAAATTGGGGCCTACGTAGACCCGGTACAACACCTTTTCGCCGGTGACGAGTTTCTTCACATAGGCTTTTTCCCCGGTGGCGAGCAGCCGGTCCCGCAGCTCATCAGCCTTGGCCGCACTGCTGACCGTGGCGACCTGGAGTATCCAGGCGAGCGGCACACCCTTGCTGTCCAGTGCCGGTTTCTCGGGGGGCTCGGAACGGGTCCGGGACTCCGGCGTCGGGGCGGGTGCGGG
>JAOUDU010000095.1 GCA_029859085.1 Gammaproteobacteria bacterium
CCGGGCCGATGCCGCTGTGGACGCCGCTGGCGAGCCGGGGACAGGTGACGACGCGGCCGAGCCCCGGGAAACAACCGCCATGGACCTGGCGGTAACCGCGGCGGACCTGGTGCAGGACGAGGCACCGGCGCAGGCGGCGGACGACGGCGAGCCTGTCGAAGACGAGCCGGGCGCCGACGCGACGGATTCGGCGGCTGCCGGGCCCGACAGCCGCGCCTGATTTATCTCCGATGAGCAAACGAACCCTCCCCGCCGACCCCCCGGTCGAGCCGGCTACCAAGCCCGGTGAGAAATTGCAGAAAGTGCTCGCCCGCGCGGGCCTGGGTTCCCGCCGGGAGATGGAGCGCTGGATTGAAGATGGACGCATAGCGATCAATGGCAAGACCGCCACCCTGGGGGACCGGGTCGATGAAGGCACCCGCATCGCCGTCGACGGGCGCAACCTCGACCCCGCACCGGCCGTGCAGACCCGCTGTATCCTCTACCACAAGCCGGTGGGTGAAGTGTGTTCGCGCAAGGACCCGGAAGGTCGTCGCACCGTGTTCGAGCGCTTGCCGAAACTCAAGTCCGGTCGCTGGATATCCATCGGCCGCCTGGATTTCAATACCTCCGGCCTGCTGCTGTTCACCACCGATGGCGACCTCGCCAACGCGCTGATGCACCCCTCGTCCAATATCGAGCGGGAGTACATGGTGCGGGTGATGGGCAAGGTGGAGATGGACATGCTGCACCGCATGGTCGAGGGGGTGATGCTCGAGGACGGTATCGCGCGCTTCACCGACATCACCGATGCCGGTGGCGAGGGCATCAATCACTGGTTCTACGTGGTCATCATGGAGGGCCGCAACCGCGAGGTGCGGCGCCTGTGGGAATCTCAGGGCCTCACCGTGTCGCGCCTCAAGCGGGTGCGCTACGGCGAGGTGTTCATTCCCCCCCGGGTCAAGCAGGGCCAGTGGGCGGAGATGGAGCCCGCCGAGATCAAGAGTCTCTACCGCATGGCCAACCTGCCGATGAAGGAGGTCAAGCGCAACACCCCCAGGGAGCGCGAGGTCATGGAGCGCCAGTTCGGCAAGCGCCAGGGCCGCGGCGTCGCGAAAAAGGGTTCTACCCGGAAGCCCAGGGCACCCAGGTAATTCCCTGCCGAGGCGCGTTCACCGGTTGCACCCGGATCCGTCAGGCATGCGCCCCTGACTCGACCCGAGCCGGCTTCTGCGGCAGGATATCGAGCAGGTTGGACAGGGTGTGCTCGGCAAAACCCGCCCCGGCCTCGGCGTAATAGTTGAATACCACGTCCGCCCCGGCTGCCTTCATCGCCGCCCGCTCGTCCTCGTACTTGGCCACCGCTGCCACCTTCCCCGTGTAGCCGGAAATGCGCAGCTGCTGCACCGCGTCGATCATTTCTGACAGTGACGGCATGGTGAACATGACCAGCTTGTATTGGGTGGTCTGCACCCCCTCCCAGAAATCGGCATCCTCGGCATCACCATAGATCACCTTGCGCCCGGCGGCAGCGTGCTGTGCCATTTTTGATTTATCGGTATCCACACCGCAGACCCGCAGGTGGTACTGCGACTCCACCGTATCGTAAGCGCCCGAACCGACACGACCCATGCCGATGATCAGCACGTCGACATTTCTTGTCAGGCATTCCGGATCGTCCTGGGTGGCCAGGTCGGTTTCAAAGCGCTTGAGTGTCTCCCGGAAGCTGCTGTAAATGGTATGTGACCGGCCGTTCACCAGGGTCGACAGCACGAACGAAATGGAGACCGCAATCGCCAGGGTCGCCATCCAGCTGTCGGAGAGCCAGCCCAGTTTCAGGGCCAGTGCGGCGATGATCAGCCCGAACTCGCTGTACTGGGTGAGTGCCATGCTGGCCAGTAGCGCGGTGCGGGCGCGCATGCTGTAGCGCGACAGCAGGAAGAAAAAGGCGGCTCCCTTGAGCGGCAGCAGCAGGCAGAGTATCAACGCGATCCCGAGCATTTCCATCGACGGCGAGGTGGAGAGGCCTATATTCAGGAAAAAGCCGATCAGGAATATATCCTTGAAACTGATCATCGACTTGGCGAGTTCCGCGGCCTTGCGGTCGCCGCTGACCAGCATGCCGAATACCAGGGCGCCGAGGTCGGCTTTCATGCCCACCGATTCGAACAGGGCGCTGCCGGTGAAGGTGAGGATGATGCCCGCGAGGATCAGGACCTCGTCGTGGCCGCTGGCGCGCAGCACGTAGCTGAACAGGGGGCGGGCAAAGAACAGCAGTGGCAGCAGCAATGCCCAGGCGGAGGGAATCGTCCCGGTGGAGATGGTCAGGAACAGTACTGCGACAATGTCCTGGACGATCAGGATGCCCACGGCGATCTGGCCGTGACGGACCCGGAATTCGCCGCGCTCCTCCAGTATCGCCACAGCGCACACGGTTGAGCTGAAGCTCAGGGCAAAAGCCAGCAATGTCGCCTGTTGCCAGCTGATATCGGATACAAGGGGCAGGCCCAGCGAACCGATAAACAGCAGGAAACAGAAAGTGACCAGGCCGAAAGAGAGGGTGTGCTCGATGGTGGAGCGGTAGATCTCGGGCTGCAACAGGCTCCTGATGTTGAGTTTCAGGCCGATGATGAATAGCATCAGGGAAATGCCGGCGTTGGCCACGAACTCGATGCTGTGGGACGATTCGAAGCCGGCGATACCAAGGCCGAAACCCGCTATCAGGTAGCCCACCATCGGGGGCTGGCCAATCTGGCGCGCGCTGAAGCCGCAGGCGAACGCCGCGAGAATTATAAGACTGTCCATTTACACCTTTTCCTGTGACTCAGGCATAGTCTACAGTTTATTTCACCGGGTGGGACCCGCTTGTTGAGCTGGAGGGCAGTTCGTGCCCGGGATCCTCGCCGGTGGCGCCGCAACCGGCAGGTTTGTTGCCAATTATAGGAAGTGAAAGGATGGATCTCGAACGCAAGAGTCTCGGTCTCGGTCGGAAACCGGCGCTGATCGTGGTAGATATGATCAGGGGCTTCACCGATCCCGCCTGCCCGCTGGGTTGCGACTGTCCCGAGGTGGTTGCCGCCAACGCGAGCCTGCTGGCGGCATTTCACAGCCGCGAGCTGCCCGTGTATTTCACCGCTGTCGTCTACCGCAGCGCTGACCAGGCCCGGGTATTTCGCGATCGGGTCAACGCGCTGGACGTGCTGACGCCGGATTCACCCTGGGTGCAGGTCGACGACCGTCTGGATGTCCTGGCGGGCGATGAAATCATCGAGAAGCAGTGGGCCAGTGCCTTTCATAAAACCGATCTCGACCGGCGCCTGCGGGAGAGGGGCGTCGACTCGCTGGTAGTGACGGGCCTCACCACCAGCGGCTGCGTGCGTGCCACCGCCGTGGACGGCCTGCAGTACGACTACCGGGTGGTGGTCGTGCGCGAAGCCGTGGGCGACCGCAACAGCGCCGCCCACGAGGCCAACCTGTTCGACCTGAATGCCAAGTACGCCGACGTGATGGCGCTGGCGGATGTGATCGCGCAGCTACCCGCATAGTGAGCAAGCGGCCTGTTTTCATTGCCGCCGGGCGCGCCGGACGGGACCTCGCATCTACTGGTAAACGGTTGCACTCTGAACTAGGCTAAGCGGGTACCACTGCTGTTCAGGCTCGCGGGTACCGACTCATACGGGCACGGGAAGGGGAAACGTTATGCGGCGTTTATTGCTGGCTGTGTTTATCTTTTTGGCAGGCGGTCTGCTGGCCGCGTGTTCGGCCACGCACCATGTCGAGGACGTGCGCGCGGAGGAGGCCGACCGGGTGACGGTCGGGACAGTACAGAAGGAAATCAGGATCGGCATGTCCGGCGCGGACGTGGCGACGGTGCTGGGCTCACCGAATATCGTCACCACCGACAGCGAGCGTCGCGAGACCTGGGTTTACGACAAGATCTCAACCGAGGTGGCGTACTCCAGGAGTGGTGGCTCTATCGTCGGACTGATTTTTTCCAGTTCGGGCGGCGGCCTGGGTGGCGGATATTCGAAAGCGGGCGCCACCAGTACCACCCAGCGCACCCTGACCGTGGTTATCAAGTTCGATGAAGCGGGCCTTGTACGCGACTTCAGTTACCACGCCTCGCAGTTCTGATGCCTGTTGTTGGCGGCCGTGCCAGGCGGGCCGGTTTAGCGGGTGTGCTCCTGCTGTGCGGCTGCTTGGCGGGGTGCGAGAGTATTCCCGAGGAGGCCTACCGGCTGCCGCCGAGTTCGCAGGGTGTGCGCGAGGCGCAGACGCGGACCTTCGAGGTGCCGGCTGAAGCCAATATCCTGCAGGCCTCAGTCGCGCTGATGCAGGACATGGATTACAACTTCGATACCATAGAATATCCGCTGGGCGTGCTCAGTGGTTCGAAGACGGTGGATGCCGATTCGATCGCGCGCAATGCGGGTCTTGTGGCCGCCGATATTGCCCTGGTGATCCTAGCTGTCATAGGTGGGCAGGTACCCGGCGGCAGCCTTTATGCCCAGGCGGATGACGAGATAAAGCTGACCGTCACCATGGTGGTTCTTCCAAGCCTCGAGAATGAAGGCCAATACACCGCGCGCATTACCATACGCAGCGAGCTGGTTGACAAGAGCGATCATGTCAAGAAAGTGGTGATGATAGAGGACCCGGTGGTCTACCAGGAAATATTCGAGAAACTTTCCAAGTCATTATTCCTCGAGGGAGTGCAATGATGCGTCGTTCACTGCAGTGCCTGGCGCTGTGCGCGAGTGTGGCCCTGGCCGGCTGTGCCACCGCGACCCCCGACGTCACCGGCTCAGGCAGCCAGTTGCAAACCCGCCAGCTCCAGACCCGCGACTACGACACCCTCGACAAGGAAAAGACCATGCGCTCGGTGGTCGCGACCCTCCAGGACCTGGGCTTTACCATCGATACCGCCGACCCGACGCTCGGTACCATTACCGGTAGCCGTGTCTACTACGAGAGCGATTACAAGAACTTCACCATGCGAATGACCGTCACGGTGCGGGAGATGGAGGGAAAGCGGGTAGCGGTGCGGGCGAACGCCAGGCTCAACGACAAGGCCGTCGCCGATCCCCTTACCTACCAGGACTTTTTCGCAGCACTCGACAAGGCCATGTTCCTGACCCTGCAGCAGGTTGATTAGTCGGCAGGGCTGCTCTTCCCGGGGCGCGGCGTGGCGGAAAGGGAGTGAGCGCGCGCCCGGGTCATCGCGTCAGCCAGGGTGGGGGCGGTAAACGTGGTGATGTTGTCGGGCTTGAACCCCGATTTCGCCAGCGTCTTCAGGGGCTGGAATTCGAAGTCAGTCATGCACAGTAATGTATTGGTGCGCCGGCAATGCGAGATGAATTTCTGCAGTGCCGCCAACCCCCCCGCATCCAGGATCGAAACACCCTCCATGCTGAGGATGATGCCTGCCTGCCTCGGGGTCTGCTGGGTAAGGTCACCGAAAACCCTGTCGGCCGCCGCGAAAAACAGTGGTCCCTTGATACGAAACGCCTTCCATCCGGCTGGTAATTCTTCCTGCAGCAGCTTTGTATTCGCGCTGATATCGGTCAGCCGGGTCATTTCCGCCATCTGTTTCATGAACAGCAGCGAGGCCAGCACGATCCCGACGCTGATCGCTATCACCATGTCGAACAGGACGGTGAGGGAGAGGCAGGTCGCAAATACGATGATGTCGCTGGCAGGAGAGGTTTTTACGAGGTGTGAAGCCTTGTGAAACTCGCTCATGTTCCAGGCCACGATTATCAACAGCGCAGCCATGCTGGCCATCGGCAGGTAGGACAACAGCGGCGCCAGGGTCAGTATCGCCAGCAGTACTACCAGGGCGTGCACGGCGCCGGCAACCGGGCTCTGGGCGCCTGCCTTGACGTTGGTCGCGGAGCGGGCGATGGCGGCGGTGGAGGTGATGCCGCCGAAAAAGGGCGCGATGATATTTGCCAGCCCCTGTCCCAGCAATTCGCTGTTGGCGCTGTGTTTCTTGCCGGTCATGCCGTCCAGCACCACCGCGCACAGCAATGACTCGATCGCGCCGAGCATGGCGATCGCGAAAGCGGAGGTCAGCATGTCCTGGGCGAAATGCCAGCTGATAACCAGTGGTGTCTCTCCCGGCAGTGTTCTCGACCATGGCCACCGCATTTCCGGCAGCGTCGAGGGGATGCCGTTAACCTGCGTGCCGTCGCCCAGCACCGTGTGGAAGGAGTTGCCGATAGTGGCAACCTCGCTGCCAAACAGGGTCAGCACCCAGGCCATGATCGCGCCGACGATGAGGGCGGGCAGGTGAGGCGGAAGCCCGGTGCCCAACCTGTGCCACTTCAACAGTACCAGCAGGGTCACCAGCCCGACCAACACCGTGGGAAGATGCAGGTGTGGAACAGCCTGCAGGATGACCCCGACCTTGGCGGCAAAATGCACGGGGAGGGCATCGAGTTTCAGGCCCAGCAGATCCTTGATTTGCAGCACGGCTATCACGATTGCTATTCCCCCGGTAAAACCCAGGGTCACAGGCTGTGGGATGTACTCTATATAGCGCCCGAGCCGCAGCAGGGCCATCAGTACCAGGATGAACCCCGCCAGCACGGAGGCAATAAGTAGTCCCGCCAGGCCATGCTGCTGGACGATGGGGTAGAGAATAACCACGAACGCCGCGGTGGGGCCGCTGATGCTGTAGCGCGATCCGCCAGTGAGCGGGGTCACGAAGCCGGCGATGATGGCCGCGTACAGGCCGTACTGGGGGGGAACGCCGCAGGCGATAGCCAGTGCCATGGCCAGGGGAATTGCCACCAGGCCCACGGTGATGCCGGCCAGCAGGTCGCCCTTCAGCCGCGCGAGGCCATAGGGCGGGTCCCGCAAGGACTCGCGCAGGGCGTGGGCGATGCGCAGGGAAAACAAATGGGCGCGGTGGGTCATGCAATGCGGTCCGCAGTAGAGGGGACGTCGGGGTTAAAGCAGAAAATACTCGCATAGAGTGCGATTACAATGGGAATAAGTCAGCTATCCCGTCAATCCCGGCGAAGTGACCTCAGTACAATAGCGCCGCTTGCCTGCCCGACGCGGTTTTTCTATACTTGCGCCCGCCGTGCCGGCATAGCTCAGTTGGTAGAGCAACGCACTCGTAACGCGTAGGTCCGGTGTTCGATCCACCGTGCCGGCACCATATTCTTCCTGCCCTGCTTTAAGCCCCTACCCGGTTCTCGATTACGCCCACGCCGTCGATTTCGCAGCGCACCACGTCGCCGGGCTCTAGAAAAACCGGCGGATTCATCGCGATCCCCACGCCGGACGGGGTACCTGTGGCGATCAGGTCACCGGGTTCCAACGTGAACGCGGTGGTCAGGTAATTGATCTGGCTGGCGATGCAGTGAACCATGTCGGAGGTATTGGTCTCCTGGCGCAGTTCGTCGTTGACGTAGCAGCGCATTTCGAGGTTTTGCGGGTCCGCGATTTCATCGGCCGTGATAATCCAGGGGCCGATGGGGCCGTGGGTATCGAAGGATTTTCCCATCGTGAATGTGGGCGTATGCTGCTGCCAGTCGCGGGCCGAGACATCATTGGCAACGAAGTAGCCGAACACGTATTTCAGCGCATCTTCCTTGCTGACACCTTTTGCCCGGGTGCCAATCACCAGGCCCAGCTCAGCCTCATAATCCAGCTTTTCGCTGACACCCGGGTCGATCTCGTCAAAGGGGCCGGAGATACAGCTCGTCTGCTTGTTGAACCAGACCTGGTGTTGCGGTATCGCCATGCCCAGGCGGCGCGCCTCGTCCGCGTGCTTTTTGTAGTTCATGCCGATGGCCAGGTATTTACCGGGTCTGGTGATCGGCGCCAGCAGGCGGACATCCTTGAGCGCATACTGCGGCTTGCTTTTGGCCACGGTACGGGCTACCGCTTCCAGTGCGGCCGCACCGCCGTTGATGATGTCCATGATGTCGGTGCAGGCGCAGCCTGCGGCGGCCAGGCCGACAACACCCGGGCTGCCGGATGCATCGTCCACCACCACGCCGCTTTGTGGGCCTGAGCCCGCGTCAAACCGTACCAGTTTCATTTGAATACCCTTGTTGTAACAGCCGTTGATTCCGTATCAGTCAGGACCGGGCCAGCAAGTTTAACCCGACAGGGCGCGCCCGGTAAGCAAGGAGCAATGCGGCAGAGCCGATGGCAAACAAATACGTGCAAAACAGTCGCGCAAAGGGCCGCGCCAC
>JAOUDU010000771.1 GCA_029859085.1 Gammaproteobacteria bacterium
CACCCGTGAGTCCGGGTTTGCCATCTGGATCGCCGTCGCGAATGCCGGCCCCGTCCCCATCTGTTCCCACGGGCCCGGAGCAAAAATACCCTTGATTTTGCGTCCCTGTAAGGCCCAGGCGTTGATTGAGGTTTCGAACCAGGCGGCGATATCGCCGCCGTCGATGACGGCTATGTCATTCTCGCCAAGGGACATGAGTACTTCATAGCACAGCCGCAATGGATGGACGGTGCCGCTGGAAGGGGCGGTCAGTACCTCCTCGAACTCGGCAACATGCTCCTTGCGCCGCGCCTGGATGCGCTGGAGCCAATCGGGCGCCATCGCCTTGCCCAGATCAGGCACGTCGCTCAGCGCCTGGATGAACATCTTGACGTCGCTGCACACACGAACATCGGAAAGAGCGTTGTTGCTCAGTTCACGTGCCGTTGCATTCACGGTAATGACAGTGGACTGCGGGTTGATCAACGGAGCCTCACCAAAATTGAGGGGGAAGTCGAGTTGTGCACCGAGCATCAGCACCACATCGGCTTCCTCGCCCACCATGCGGGAGCAGTGATTCTGGTGGTAATCAATCAGGCCGGCGGCGCAGCGATGTGACTGGTCTATCGACTTGGAGTGGGTCAGAGGCACGAACACCGGCAGGTTCCATTTTTCGCAGAGAGTCGCCAGGTCCCGATCCGCTTCGCTGTACCAGACGCCAGGCCCGGCGATGATTACCGGGTTTTTTGCGCCGCTCAGAAGCCCGGCCACGTCGTCCAGGTCACCGGGGTTCGGCATCGGGCGGTGTATCTTGTTGCGAGTCGGGTCATAGCGGCGGGCGCCCTCCGGCGGTTCGGCGTTCAACTGTTTGGTGAACAGGAAGTTGGTCGGAATACACACCTGCACCGGCCCCGCCGGGTGTTGGGTAGCGATATCCCAGGCCTTGTCCAGGAACCAGCCGATACGCTGCGCTTCGCTGACTTCGATCGAATATTTTGTCATGCATTTTACGACGTCGGCTTGCGGCATTTCCTTGAAGCCCTTGTTGTCGAAATTGTTCGAGTTCGCACTGGCGCTGATGAAGATAACCGGGTCACCGCCGTAGTACGCTTCCGCAACAGCCGATATGTAATTGGTGAAGCCACTGGGTTCGGCAATGCACACCGACGGCTTGCGAGTGCAACGCGCCATCGCGGTCGCCAGGAAGCCTGCCTCCATTTCGTTGCGGGTTCCCACGACTTCGATGCCGTAATCCAGGCAACCCATATAGATGGGATTGATAAACCCTCCACAGAGTGAAAATACCCGGTCGACGCCCTTGTCACGCAGGGCCCGTGCCAACATATGGCCTCCCGTTATTTTGCCCGGGGCAGTTTTGCTCAGGTCTATCATTCCAGATCTCCTTGGTTCATGGTTCGCGGCAGTGACGCTCAGCGCAATCAGTTAACAGTGATCGATCGTAAAGCCTGGAATAACCCAAAGGAAATTGATATTTGGCAAGTTACTCATTCAGCCCGTAAATGATTCGGAAGGTGTCGAAACTCATTACATAGCGGATGTATCTGGCTAACGGTTGGTGCGATACCACCTGGTCCGGGTGATCAATTCATTTCCTGTATGGATGCTATACGGAATATCTATTTTCGCGCGGCAACCGCATGTGACACCATTCTGCCAAACCGCCAGCTACAGGGGATCGAATATGGTACGTCACATCGTCTTACTCAAATGGAAACCCGACACAACCCCGGAGCAGGTGCAGGCGAGCGCCGAGGGCTTCGCAGGTATGCGGGATTCGATCGACGTCGTTCGCAGCATGTACTTTGGCCCCGACCTGGGACTGATGGACGGCACATTCGACTACGCCATGGTGGCGGACTTTGCCTCGGTGGAAGACTGGCACGCCTATCGAGATCATCCGGACCACATTGCATTTTTCCAGCGCTTTGGACACCTTGCGGCCGATGTGGCGCGGGTACAGTACGCGCTCGACGCGTAGAGCACACCAACTGACTGAGCGTT
>JAOUDU010000096.1 GCA_029859085.1 Gammaproteobacteria bacterium
CGTGACCTCCCGGGATGTGCTGCTGGGGGCGGTGGAGCAGATCGAGCTGGAGCTGGCGGACCGCGTCAAGCAGCTCAAGGACAACAACAAGCTGGTGGAAGCCCAGCGGCTGGAACAGCGCACCCGCTACGATATGGAGATGATCCGCGAGCTGGGCTACTGCACCGGGATCGAGAACTACTCGCGCTACCTGTCAGGCCGCGCGCCGGGGGAGCCGCCGCCGACCCTGTTCGAATACCTGCCGAAAAATGCGCTGGTGATCGTCGACGAATCCCACGCCACCATTCCCCAGATCGGCGCGATGTACAAGGGCGACCGCTCGCGCAAGGAGACCCTGGTGGAATTCGGCTTCCGCCTGCCCTCGGCCCTGGACAACCGGCCCCTGCGCTTCGAGGAGTGGGAACTGCTGGTACCCCAGGCGGTGTTCGTATCCGCTACCCCGGGCAACTACGAACAGGAACATGCCGGGCGCACCGTGGAACAGTGGGTGCGCCCCACCGGGCTGGTGGACCCGCCGCTGGAAGTGCGACCGGCCCTGACCCAGGTGGATGACCTGCTGAGGGAAATTCACATCACCATCGGGCGCGGCGAGCGGGTGCTGGTCACCACCCTCACCAAGCGCATGTCGGAGGACCTGACCGAATACCTGGCGGACAACGGCATCAAGGTGCGCTACCTGCACTCTGACATCGAGACCGTGGAGCGGGTGGAGATCATCCGCGACCTGCGGCTGGGAGTGTTCGATGTGCTGGTGGGGATCAACCTGCTGCGGGAGGGCCTCGATATGCCCGAGGTGTCGCTGGTGGCCATCCTCGACGCCGACAAGGAGGGCTTCCTGCGCTCGGAGCGCTCGCTGATCCAGACCATCGGCCGGGCCGCGCGCAACCTCAACGGCCGGGCGATTCTCTACGCGGACCGGGTGACCGGCTCAATGGAGCGGGCCATGGCCGAGACCGAGCGCCGGCGCAATAAGCAGCTGGTCTACAACGAGGCCCACGGCATCACCCCCGTCGGCGTGGTCAAGTCGGTGCAGGACATCATGGAGGGGGCCCGGCGCATGTCCACCAAGGGCAAGACGCGGGCCGAGAAGGTGGCGGAAACCCGGCTCAGCTACAGTACCGAGGTGGCGAACCTGTCGCCGGCGGCGCTGGCGCGCAAGCTCAAGCAACTGGAGAGCCAGATGCACCAGCATGCCAAGAACCTGGAATTCGAACAGGCGGCGGCGCTGCGCGACCAGCTGGCGGAGATCAAGCACCTGGCGTTTTTGTAGGGCGGACGGCGTGCCCCGCTTTATCGGGTATTTTAATCCGCCGCACGACCCGGCAGGAACATCGTCACCCGCACGCCTTCACCCGAAGGCAAATTTTCCGCCTTCACCCGGCCGCGGTGAAAGTCCGCGATCAGGCGCACGATGTGCAGGCCCAGCCCCAGGTGTACCCCGCCGGAGTCGCTGGGCCTGAGAGAGACCATGGGGTCGAACAGGTGCTCCTGCAGCTCTGCCGGCAGTAGCGGCCCCTCGTTGCTTATCTGCAGTTCCCACTGCCCGGCTCCCGGAGCCAGTCGCAGGGTGATCCTGCCTCCCGCGGGGCAGAACGAGGCGGCATTGTCCATCAGTTTATCCAGCGCCTGCACAACCAGCTCGGGGACAGCCATGACCGGGGCCGTGTCGGTGGCCAGCTCCAGCGCCAGTTCGCGCTGCGGGTAAATGCTGCGGTAGGCCTCGAACACCTCCCGCAGCAGCGGCACCAGGTCGAGCTCCCGGGGACTGTTGCCGCGAATGCTTTCCTCCAGCCGGTTGGCCTCGCTCATCGCGGTCAGGATTGAGTTGAGGCGCAGCAGGCCCTCCCGGGCGCGGCCGACGTAGACCCCGGTCTGCTCCGGGCCGGGCGCGGCCTGTTCCAGGTTTTCCAGCGAAGTCTGGATCACGGCGATAGGAGTGCGCAGCTCATGGGACAGCTTGCGGCTCAGGGTGCGCAGGTAGTCGTTGTATTCCCGCAGCTGGTCCAGCAGGTCGGCGTAGTGGCGTGACAATTCGCCGATTTCGTCCCTGGCGTTGCTGCGGGGAAAGGCGGTTGACACCGCGCCGTCTTCCCGGATGGCGTTGCGCGCAGCCCGGCTCAGGTTGCCGATGCGCCAGGACAGCAGGCTGGCATAGCCCAGCAGGCCAAGGGCACCGGCGCACAGCGCCAGCAGGCTGTAGCCCAGCAGGCGGCTGAAGGCCTGGTCGGTCAGGGACAGGTATTCCTCGCCGCTCTGGCGCACGACCACGGCGCCGATCACGCTGCCGTCGTAACGGATTGGCACCGCGGCGGACAGCAGGGTGCGGGTGGCGTGCCGGGGGTCCTGGTAGCGATGGTTGGCGCCGATCCCCGCCAGCGCAGAGGCGATCTCATCACCGGCAGCCCTGCCGCTGCCGGTGTCGGGTGGTGGCGGTTCCAGCCGGCCCCGGGACAGGATGCTGCGGTAAAACAGGCGCACCAGCCAGAAGGTCTCGGGGCTGTCCCCGCGGGCCTCGCGGCTGGCGGGCACATCGGCGATCAGCCAGTTGTCCTTGTCCACGACCTGCAGGTGGCTGCCCTGCCTGCTGAAGGGCGCCAGGGTCCGCTGCAGCGGGGTGGGGCTGTAGATCAGCCAGGGCGGGGCGAGGGTGTCGAGCGGGTTGATATTGCCCAGGGTCTCGAAACGGCCACCGGGCCGGCTGCCCACGTTGACCAGGTAGAAGCCGAGCCGCCCGCCGGTGTAGGCCAGGGGCATTTCCAGTTCCAGGGTGTAGCCCCCCGCCGCGTCCTGCCAGAAGCCGTTGATACGGGCCGCGTCCAGTCCCGGCTGCAGCGGACCCAGCGGGTAGGCCCGCACGCTGCCCGGGGCCGAGGTGGCGATGACGTACTCCTGGCGGCGCTCCCCCTGCCAGGTGCGCAGCAGCAGGCGGTCGCCGTTGGGCTCGGCGGACAGCCCGGGATTGAGGAACACCACATCGTCATCCTGTACCCGCAGCATCAGGTAGAGCATGCCGTCGCGGGTGGCGGCCTGGTAGCGCAGCGCCAGGGGCGCGGTGCCGGGCTCGCTGCTGAGACGGACCCCCGGGATGTCCTCCCAGCCATCGTCATAGCCATCGACTATGAGCACCTGGTCGACGGGGTGGGCATAGACCGGGCTGCCCCGGTCCGCCGGCGCCACCCGGCGCAGGGGGTTGGGGTACAGCAACTGTTCCCGTTCGCCGAGTACCGCCGCAACCGCCTGGGCGGTGGCCTGCAGGGACTGTTCCTGGCCGTGGCGCAGGGCGCCCTCCATCTCGCGGATGAACTGGCAGCCCGCCCAGGGCAGGGAGAGCAGCAGCAGGCTGACCAGCAGCAATTGGCGGCGCAGGGTCAAGCCACGGACCCCGCCCAGCGATAGCCGACCCCGTAGGCGGTCTCGATCGCGGCAAAGCCGCTGTCGAGTGCCTGGAACTTGCGCCGGATGCGCTTTATATGGGAGGTGATCGTATTGTCGTCGAGCACCACGTTGGCCGATTCCATCAGTTGCTGGCGATTCTTGACATGGCCCGGGTGGCGGGCCAGCGCATGCACAATCCAGAACTCGGTCACGGTAAGGTCCACCGGCGCTGACTGCCACTGGCAGGTCATGCGCTCAAGGTTCAGGCTGAGGGGCCCGCGCTGGATCACGTGTTCCTCCAGCACCGGGTTGCGCAGGGCCTGCACCCGCCGGAACAGGGCGACGATGCGGGCCAGCATGTGGGCCTGGCTGATGTCCTTGGTGAGGTAGTCATCGGCCCCGAGGCGCAGGCCGGAGATGATATCCAGCTCGGAATCCCGCGCGGTGAGAAATACGATCGGCAATTCGGGGCAGCGGCTGCGCAGGTCCCGGCAGAGTTCGAAACCGCCCTCGATCTCGTCCCCCAGTCCCACGTCGATAATGGCCAGGTCGGGCAGCTGCCGGCTGAACGCGCTGCTGGCTGCCTTGCGGTCGCGGAACAGGGATACCCTGAAGCCCTGGCGTTGCAGCGTATCGCGATAGTTGGCCGCGATGCTGGCTTCATCTTCCACTATGGCAATGTGGTGGGGCATGCGTGCGCTGACCGGGTTGTGCCTGGAGGCGCACATACTTCCAAATAACGGGCCGCACCACAAGCGCCCGCCACATTTCGCCATTATTGCTCCCCACAAAGCCACAATCCGGACGGTTTTCTGCCAGATCCCGCGCGCTAAATGAAGCCCTCACTTCTGAGGGGGATTCCGCATGAACCAGTACGACCGTATTTACTGCCAACTTACCCGGGACGCGGGTCGCCTCGGTGGCCTGCCGCTGTGGCTGGTGTTTCGCGCGCTGCCCGCCCTTGTACTGGGCGCGATGCTGTTGCTCCTGCTGTGGGTCACGCCGGTGCGCGCGATGGCCCCCGGGGAGGGCGGTGAGCCCATCCCCGGCGCCCGCCTCGAAGACCTGGCCAGCGGGCAGATGCTGCTGGCAACGCAGCAGCCCGGCCGTTACACCCCGGCCATACTCCAGGCCAGCAAGGTGCATTTCGATATCAGCGGCATGATCGCCACGGTCGTGCTGGAGCAGTCGTTCCGCAACGACAGCGATCGCGCGCTGGAGGGCGTGTACGCCTTCCCGCTGCCGGACAACGCCGCGGTGCGGTACATGGAGATGCGTATCGGCGAGCGCCGCATCGTCGGCAAGGTCCGGGAGCGGGCCGAGGCGCGCAAAATCTACGCCGAGGCCAAAACCGCGGGGAAAAAGGCCAGCCTGGTGGAGCAGCAGCGCCCGAACCTGTTCACCAACCGGGTGGCCAGTATCGGCGCCGGGGAGAGCATTACCGTGCAGCTGGAGTACGTGCAGGAGGTGACCTTTGCCAATGGCGAGTTCTCCCTGCGCTTTCCCACCACCATCACCCCACGCTATATGCCGGGGCTGCCACTGGCGCCGGTCGGCGACCGGGAGGAGCCCGCGGCGCTGGTGGTGAATCCCTACCTGGGCTGGGCGCGGCCCACCGACCAGGTGCCCGACGCGGACGCCGTCTCCGCACTGCAGTTCCCCGAGGAGGGCGATGAACGCGCGCCGCTGAACCCGCTGGAGGTCACCGCCCGCCTGGACATGGGCATGCCACTGGCCAGGGTCGAGGCGCCCTACCACGACATCGCGCTGGCCCGCCGCGCCGGTGTTTACAGTATCTGTCTCGCCAACGGCGTCACCGAGATGGACCGGGACTTCGTACTCACCTGGCAGCCCGTGAGCGGTGCGACCCCGAGCGCCGCGCTGTTTACCCAGGAGGTGGAGGGCGAGTATTACGGCCTGCTGATGGTACTGCCGCCGGCCCCCGAGCGCGCCGGGCCGCCGCCGGCACGGGAGCTGATTTTCGTGGTGGACACCTCCGGCTCCATGGGCGGGGTCGCCATCGAGCAGGCCAGGCGCAGCGTGTCCCGGGCACTGCAGGAACTGCGGCCCGGGGATCGCTTCAATATCATCGAGTTCAACTCCGTCCACCGCGCGCTCTATCGCCAGCCCGTGCCCGCCACCGACCACTACGTGCAGCGGGCCCAGGAATTCGTGCGCCTGCTGCAGGCCACCGGCGGCACCGAGATGCTGCCGGCCCTGCGCGCGGCGCTGGAACCGGGGCAGGACGCGGACGAGCTGGTGGAGCAGCTCCCCCTGCGCCAGGTGATATTTATTACCGACGGGGCGGTGGGCAACGAGGTCGCGCTGTTCGAGGAGATCAGTGCGCGGCTCGGCAACAGCCGGCTGTTTACCGTGGGCATCGGCTCGGCGCCCAACAGCTGGTTCATGCGCGAGGCCGCCCGCTTCGGGCGCGGCAGCTACACCCATATCGGCGCGCTGGAGGAGGTGGGCGACAAGATGGCGGCGCTGTTTGGGCAGTTGTCGCAACCCGCGGTACTGGACCTGGAGGTGGCCTGGCCGGCCCCGGTGGAGGCCTGGCCCGAGCGACTGCCGGACCTGTACCTGGGGCAGCCGCTGCTGGTGGCAGTGAATTTCGGCGCGCAGCCGCCCCAGGGTGAGGTGCTGCTGAGCGGCGACATCGGCGGCCAGCCCTGGCGCCAGGCCATACAGTTGTCGGCAACCGGTGCCGACCCGCAGGCGGGTCCGCGCCACGAGGGCGTCGCCAGCCTCTGGGCGCGCCGGAAAATTGGCGGCCTGCTGGACCAGAAAATATATGGGCGCAGCGATGCGGCCGTGCGCGCGGACGTAGTGCCGATTGCGCTGCGGCACCAGCTGCTGAGCCCGTACACCAGTTTCGTCGCCGTCGAGGAGGTCGTTTCACTGCCCCCGGGTGAGCGCGCGGCCAGCGTGCCGGTGCCCAATACCCGCCCACTGGGCCAGGCGCCGCAAACCTTTGCCTACCCGCGCACCGCCACCACCGGCCCGGCGCGGCTGTGGTTCGGCATGCTGCTGCTGTTCGCGGCGACACTGCTGCGGGTGATGCGCCAGCCGGAAGTGGATCATGTGCCGACTGCCGCGGACTGATGGCTGGCGCCGGTTAACGGTGCTGCTGCTGGTGCTGGCGGCAGGCTGGCAACTGGGCGCTGCCGCGCTGATCGAGGCCAAGGCCTGGCTGGCCCCGGTGTTGATCGAGCGGGCCTGGCAACATTCCGTCGGCCGGGGCGGCGAACCTGTAAAGCCCTGGCCCTGGGCGGACACCTGGCCGGTGGCCAGGTTGCGGGTGCCCGGCCAGCGCGTCGAGCGGCTGGTGCTGGCGGGGGACTCGGGCAACGCGCTGGCGTTTGGCCCGGGCCACGCGGGCGCGTCGGCACCCCTGGGCAGTGCCGGGCTGGCGGTGATCGGCGGCCACCGCGACACCCATTTCGCGTTCCTGCGGCGATTGCTGCCCGGCGCCCGCATCGAGTTGCAATTGCCCGATGGGACCTGGCGGGCCTACCTCGTGGAAACGATTGACGTGGTGGATGCGCGCGCGCAGGCCCTGCCGCGGCTTGTCGGTGAGGAACGCCTGCTGCTGGTGACCTGTTATCCCTTCGACACGCTGCGAAGCAACGGGCCGCTGCGCTATGTGGTCGGCGCCCGGCCGGAGGCGGGCGCATCGCTGCAGCGCCTGTCACTGTAGCGTCCTGGGAAGGCCTGCGAAACTGCCCCCTCGCGCAGCCAGCCTGCTATACTTCCCGGCCCAAAATCGAACCCGGACTTTCGAGGATGAAAACCACGCTATTGAAGCCTGTGGATGCCACCTGGCTGTTGTTGGAAACGGCGGATACGCCGATGCATGTCGGGGTATTGGCAATCTTCCACAAGCCGCGCAAGGCGGCGCCCGACTACCTGGGTAAAATGGCCGCGAGGATGCGCGAATACAAGGTGCGCAGCGAGCCGTGGAATATGCGCCTGTCCGGCGAGGGCCTGACCGGCAGGGTGCCGCGCATGGTGGAAGCGCGGGACGTGGATCTCAACTACCACTTCCAGCACTCGGCACTGCCGGAGCCGGGCGGTGAGCGCGAGCTCGGGATCATGGTCTCGCGCCTGCACAGCCCGGCGCTGGACCGGAACCGGCCGCTGTGGGAGTTTCACCTGATCGAGGGCCTGGAGCATGACCGTTTCGCGTTCTACGTGAAGATCCACCACGCGCTGGTCAGTTTCCTTGACTCGGTCCCGACCGTGCTGGCCATGCTGGCGGATAGCGCCAGGAGCCGGGACATGCCGCCGCTGTGGGCCCTGCCCCTGCCGGCGACCGACAGCGATGAAGACACCCCGGAGGCCGGCGCGCTGGATAACGCGATGGCGTCCCTGGCCTCCCTCGGCCGGGCCGGGGCGGGCCTGCTGCGGGCAGCGGTGTCCCCGGGCAAGGCCGGGGGCTTTTTACTGCCCCGGGGCGCGCCGCGCTCGACCCTGAACCGGGCGATCAACCAGCAGCGGCGTTTCGCGACACAGCAGTTCGAGCAGGCGCGTATCGAGCGCCTGGCGGCGGCCACCTCCTGTACGGTCAACGAGATCCTGACCTACCTCTGCTCCACCTCGCTGCGCCGCTTTTTCAAGGAGTACAACGCGCTGCCCGACGACTCCCTGGTGGGCCTGATACCGGTGTCGCTGCGGGAGCGGGGCAGCCACAACGCCGCCAACGCCATCGCCGCTATCCGGGTGGAGCTGGGCACCCAGATCGGGGAGCCGCTGGAGCGGCTGGGGGCGGTCAGGACGGCGATCAAGACCGTGCGGGACG
>JAOUDU010000097.1 GCA_029859085.1 Gammaproteobacteria bacterium
GTCGGCCTGCTCGAATCGACCAGTGCGCCTGCTGTTTGCGCCGGTGAACGCGCCCTTCTCATGGCCGAATAACTCGGACTCGAGCAGGTCCTTGGGAATGGCGGCCATATTCAGCGCGATAAAGGGATTCTGCGACCTCGGGCTGTGGCGGTGCAGCGCCCGGGCCACCAGTTCCTTGCCGGTGCCGGATTCGCCGTTGATCAGCACGGTGATGTGGCTGTGAGCGAGCCTGCCGATGGCGCGGAAAACCTCCTGCATCGCCGGTGCTTCCCCGATGATCTCGGTCTGCGGCACTTGTTCCGCAGGGGCCAGATCGCCCCGCCTGTCCCGGGACTGGGCCAGGGCCCGCTCGGTGATCGCCACCACTTCGTCGATGTCGAAAGGCTTGGGCAGGTATTCGAAGGCCCCGCGCTGGTAGGAGGCCACCGCGCTATCGAGGTCCGAGTGCGCGGTAGTAATGATGACCGGCAGCTCCGGGTACTGCTCGCTGAGCAGTGACAGCATTTGCAGGCCGTCGGTGCCGGGCATCCTGATATCGCTGATGATGACATCGGGCTGCTCGCTGGTTATGCGCTTGAGGAGCTGGTCGCCATCGGCAAAGCTTTCGTGTTCGATACCGGCCTGGCTGAGGGCCCGTTCCAGCACCCAGCGGATGGAGCTGTCATCGTCCACAACCCAGACCCTGGCTTGTCTAGTCATCTTATTGTCTCATCGGTATATAGAGTGTGAAGCGGGTGTTGCCGGGTTCGCTTTCGCATTCCAGCAGGCCCCCGTGGTGGTTTATCGCAGACTGGGCGATGGCGAGCCCCAGGCCCGTACCCTCCGCCCGGCCGGTGACCATGGGGACGAATATCGCGTGCTCGATATTCCGGGGAATGCCCGGGCCGTTATCGATAATGTCGACCTGGCATACCAGCCTGTGCAATTCGGTTCCTATGGTGAACTGGCGGCGCGAGCGCGAGCGCAGTGTGATCACACAAGCCCTGGGATCCGGTGCCGCCTGCAGGGCGTTGCGCACGATATTCAGCACCACCTGGGTCATCTGGGCCCGGTCCCCGGGAAACTCGGGCAGGCTGGGGTCGTAATCGCGGACGAACTTCACCCGGTTGTCCGATTCAGCCTGGATCAGGTTGCGCACGTGCTCGAGTACCTCGTGAATATTGAGTGGCTCCAGCTGCAACTGCTGGGCCGGTCCCAGCAGGCGGTCGACCAGGTCCCGCAGCCGGTCCGCCTCGCGAATAATGACCCGGGTGTACTCTGCCAGGTCCTCGTTGGGCAGTTCCCGCGCCAGCAGCTGCGCGGCGCCGCGCACGCCACCCAGTGGGTTCTTGATTTCGTGGGCCAGGCCGCGGATGACCGCCCGGGTGGTCTCCTGGGCGTGCAGCATGCCCTCCTCCCGGCTGATTTTCAGCAGCCGGTCGACGGGCTGCAGTTCGACCAGCAGGCAGGTGTCCTGGTCACTGCCCACGGGTGTCACAATGAGGTCGACGTGGATTTCCTGGCCCGTGTGCAATGTCAGCGGCATCCCGCGGCGCGTCAGCGGGGTCCTGGTGGTGAGGACCTGCTGCAGGTTGGCCAGCCATTCCCCCGGGTCCAGCACCAGCTGGCGGGCGTGGGCGCCCCGGCAGCGCGCGGCTGACGTTTTCAGCAGGGCCTCGCCCGATGCGTTCAGGCTGGTGACCAGCAGGTCCCCGTCCAGCCCCAGTACCCCGGTGCTGATATTGTCCAGAATGTCCTGGTCCTGCTCCATCAATGCCCCATATTCGAACGCTTTCCTGCGGGTCGCGTCTTAAAAAAGCAAAAATAGCGCCAAAAGGCGTACTCTTTAGAAATTAAGCTGGATCTATCGCAATTACTGGTTTCAGGGGTAAGTAAGCATTCACAATTTCAGTGTTTTGCGAGCGGGTCGCGCGCCTGGTTGAAATCGACGGGCCGCAAGGGAAAAGCCCTGCACCGTTTTGCACCATAATGGTGCGGCAGGGCCGGGGGTCTGTCCAGCTATATCTCGCGCTTTTTCAGTGGGGGGACGGCCGGGGGCCCGCCCTGCTGGGGGAGTTGACGGAGGGGCGCAGGACGTAAACGCGAACCGGGGCGGACTCGGCCTGCCGGTCACCCTTGTTATCGACGATGGCCACGCTGAGGTCATGGGCGCCGCGAAATACATTGGTGAGCATCCAGGAGCTGCTCGACTGGGGGGCGCCGTAGGGGGAGCCATCGATATAGAGCTGGAGCAGCGCTCCCTGCCCCAGTGCCGGCTCCACCGACGCACTGACCGGGAAGTTGCCGGGTCCCATCGGGACAGTGGACTCGTTTCCCGGGGACGAAATGGCCACCGTATAACCCGCCGCGGCCGCGTCGGCCGGTGCAGCCGCGGATGCCGGCGTCAGTGGCTCTATGATCTCGGGCGCGGGGGTACTGTTGGTCTCCCGGAGCTTTACCTGCTCCGAAGAGCCGCTCGCCGGCGGTTTATCGGAATAGCTGACGTTGCCGTGCTCGTCGACGGTCTTGTAAATCTGTGCGGTACCCAGTTGCGGCAACAGCAACAGAGCGCACAACACTAAGGTTCTCATGGCGGTCATCCTGGTAAGGCCTGTTTACAAGCCACACCCTAGCAGAAAAGGCAGGCTATAAAAAAGCCCGCGGCAAGCGGGCTTTTTTGCTGCGGGGCCGGGAGCCCTTACAGGGAGTAGTACATCTCGAACTCGACCGGGTGAGTGGTCATGTCCAGGCGCTGGATTTCGCCTCTCTTCAGATCGATGTAGGCATCGATCATGTCGTCGGAGAATACACCGCCCGCGGTGAGGAAGCCGCGGTCCGCATTCAGCGCGTCCAGTGCCATCGTCAGGCTGGAGCAGACCGTGGGGATCAGCTTGCCCTCTTCCGGCGGCAGGTCGTACAGGTCCTTGTCCGCCGGCTCGCCGGGATGGATCTTGTTCTGGATGCCGTCGATACCAGCCAGCATCATCGCCGCGAACGCCAGGTAGGGGTTGGCCGTGGAGTCCGGGAAGCGGACCTCTATGCGCTTGCCCCTGGGGCTGGGCTCATAGGGGATGCGGATGGAGGCGGAGCGGTTGCGTGCGGAGTACGCCAGCATGACCGGCGCTTCGAAACCCGGTACCAGGCGCTTGTAGGAGTTGGTGGAAGCGTTGGTGAACGCGTTCAGCGCCCGGGCGTGCTTGATAATACCGCCGATGTAGTACAGCGCCTCTTCCGACAGCCCGGCGTAGCCATCGCCAGCAAAGATGTTCTTGCCGTCCTTGGCGATGGACTGGTGTACGTGCATGCCGGAACCGTTGTCACCGACAATCGGCTTGGGCATGAAGGTGGCGGTCTTGCCGTACGCATGCGCCACGTTCTGGACGCAGTATTTCAGGATCTGGACCTCGTCAGCCTTGCGCACCAGGGTGCCGAAGCGGACGCCGATCTCACACTGGCCGGCGGTCGCCACCTCGTGGTGATGCACTTCCACGTCCAGCCCCATCTGCTCCAGGGCGGTACACATGGCGGCGCGGATATCGTGGAGGGAGTCGACCGGCGGTACCGGGAAGTAACCACCCTTCACGCCCGGGCGGTGGCCGGTGTTGCCCTCGTCGTAGGCCAGGCCGGATGACCAGGCGGCCTCTTCGGAGCCGATCTTGCAGGTGGCGCCGCTCATGTCGATGTGCCACTTCACGTCATCGAAAATGAAATATTCATTTTCCGGGCCGAAGAATGCGGTGTCGCCGATACCGGTGGTCTTCAGGTAGTCCTCGGCGCGCTGGGCAACCGAGCGCGGGTCGCGGTCGTAGCCCTGCATGGTCGTGGGCTCAACCACGTTGCAACGCAGGATCACGGTGGCGTCGTCGGTGAACGGGTCGAGCACGGAGGTGCTGTCGTCCGGCATCAGCACCATGTCGGAATCGTTGATGCCTTTCCAGCCGGCGATCGAGGAGCCGTCGAACATCTTGCCGCCTTCAAAAAAATCTTCGGTGACGACCTTGGAAGGAATGGTGACGTGTTGCTCCTTGCCGCGGGTATCGGTGAAGCGCAGGTCCACCCAGCGTGCTTCGTTCTCTTTTATCATGTTCAGAGTTTGCTTTGACATCTAAATTCCTCCATGGGGATAGTAATCTGTCCAGCCGTGCTGGCCTGTATTCTGTGCTCTGGTCGCATCGGGTAGTGATCAGATGGGCAAGGCAGTTTCAATAAGAGCAAGAGCTGTGCCAACAAACTCCTGATTCTAACTTGCTGAAATAGAGCGCATTTTTACGTGGGATCGTATCGGCCTTGCCGGTGACGCACCAATAAAGGGCGATTGCGCACTATTATGGTGCTCGTTCCACCGGTCCGGCCGGTTTTGCCTGCCCAGGCCGCACAAAACCCCGTCCTCAGCCCGTATACTGTGCCCCGGACCGGACGCGACGTTATGACGCCTATGAAATTTATTGTCAAGTATTTCTCGGAAATCGCGATCAAGAGCAAGCCTGTGCGCCGTCGCTTCGTCGCCCGGCTGGCGGGTAACCTGCGCGATGTACTGCTGGAAATAGATCCCGCCGTGCGCGTGGAAAGGCAGTGGGACCGGCTGCGGGTGGAGACCGCGCTGGAGGATGCCGCAGGGATCGCGCGCCTGGTCGGGGCCATGCGCGATATCTCGGGCATCTCCTATATCCTGGAGGTCGTTGAGTATCCGCTGCCGGCGCTGGAGGAGATTGTCGATCGCGTGCTGCCGGTCTATGCCGGGCGCCTGGCGGGCAGGCATTTTGCCGTGCGCTGCAAGCGCAACGGCAGCCACGCCTTTACCTCGATCGATGTTGAGCGGGTGGTGGGCCGGGCGCTGCTGGAGCGCAGCGGGGCCGCCGGGGTCCGCCTGGTCAGGCCCGACGTAACCGTGGACCTGGAAATCAAAAGGAAGACGCTGTTTGTCATCGGCAGGCGCCACCGCGGCCCCGGGGGCTACCCTGTGGGCAGCCTGGACCCGGTGTTGTCCATGATTTCAGGTGGTTTTGACTCCACCGTGGCCAGCTACCTCACCATGAAGCGCGGCATGCGAACCCACTTCCTGTTCTTCAATCTCGGCGGTCGCGACCACGAGGTCGGGGTCAAGGAGGTCGCCCTGTACCTGTGGCAGAGATACGGCTGCAGGCAGCGGGTGCTGTTCATCAGTGTTCCATTCGAGGAGGTGGTGGCGGAGCTGCTGGGGAAAATCGAGGACAGCCATATGGGGGTGATCCTCAAGCGCATGATGCTGCGGGTGGCGGACCGGCTGGCGGAGGACCTGGAAATCGATGCGTTGGTTACCGGGGAGTGCGTCGCCCAGGTCAGCAGCCAGACCCTGCGCAACCTGTCAGTAATTGACAGGGCAACCGATCGCCTGGTGCTGCGACCGCTGATCGCCACGGACAAGGAGGAGATCGTGCGCACGGCCACGGCCATCGGCACCGGTGAATTCGCGGCCAATATGCCGGAGTACTGCGGGGTCATATCGGTAAATCCCACCACCAGGGCCAGGCTGGGCCGGGTAGAGGCCCAGGAAAAAAACTTCGATATGACCATTCTCGACCGGGCCATAGCGGGTGCGCGCCAGACCCGTATCGACCGGCTGGCGGACGAGGAGCTGGAGGCTGGCCAGGTCGAGGTGCTGTCAGTGCCCCTGGCCGGCAGTACTGTGATCGATATCCGTCACCCGGACGAGGCCGACCTTGCGCCATTGGAGCTGCCCGTTCCGGTGTTGCGAATACCCTTTTATGAACTGCACACCAAGGCTGCGGATCTCGCGCCAGCCACCTATATGCTCTACTGCGGCAAGGGGGTGATGAGCCGCCTGCACGCCAGCCATTTACTGTCTGCGGGGCATCTGGACGTCAAGGTTTACGCGCCATAATTAGCCAGTGCTTGCCCGGGGGCTATGGGGTATAATCCGCGCCCTTTTTATGCACAGGATGTGCGGTACATCGCGAGAGGCAGGATGCCGGCAGCGATGTTCTTCGGGCGGGGAACCGCCTAAATTACTATTCGGCCACCTTGGGCCCGAGGTTTACCCTTGATCGACAAGCTTCGCAATATCGCCATCATCGCGCACGTGGACCACGGCAAGACGACCCTGGTGGACTGCCTGCTGCAGCAGTCCGGCACCCTCGATCGCCGCTCGGAGGGATCCGAGCGCATCATGGACTCCAATGACCAGGAGCGCGAACGGGGTATCACCATCCTTGCCAAGAACACGGCGATCGAGTGGAACGACTACCACATCAATATCGTGGACACCCCCGGCCATGCCGACTTCGGCGGCGAGGTGGAGCGGGTATTGTCGATGGTTGACTCGGTCCTGCTGCTGGTGGACGCGGTGGACGGCCCCATGCCGCAAACCCGTTTCGTCACCTCCAAGGCCTTCGAGCAGGGCCTGAACCCGATTGTTGTGATCAACAAGATCGACCGCCCCGGCGCGCGCCCCGACTGGGTGGTGGACCAGGTGTTCGACCTGTTCGATCGCCTCGGTGCGACCGAGCAGCAGCTGGATTTCCCGGTGATCTATACCTCGGCAATCCAGGGTATTGCGGGCCTGGACCACGAGAACATGGCGACCGACATGCAGCCCCTGTTCGAGACCGTGGTGGAGAAAGTGCCCGCACCGGCAGTGAACTCGGACGGGCCGCTGCAGATGCAGATCAGCGCCCTGGATTACAGCAGTTACGTGGGCGTAATCGGGATCGGCCGTATTACCCGGGGCAAGCTCTCGCCCAATACCCAGGTGGTCGTGGTTGACCCGGAGGGTGCCTCCCGCAAGGGGCGCGTGCTGCAGGTGATGGGCTACCTCGGGCTGGAGCGGTTTGATATCGAGTTCGCGGAGGCCGGCGACATCGTCTGCATCACCGGTATCGAAGGCCTTAATATCTCCGATACCCTGTGCGACCCCGCGCTGGTGGAGGCGATGCCCCCCCTGTCCGTGGACGAGCCCACGGTGAGCATGACCTTCCAGGTCAATGACTCGCCCTTTGCCGGTCGCGAAGGCAAGTATGTGACGTCGCGCAATATCAAGGAGCGGCTCGAGCGGGAGCTGATCCACAACGTGGCGCTGCGGGTTGAGCCCGGTGACAGCCCCGACAAGTTCAAGGTTTCCGGGCGCGGCGAATTGCACCTGTCCGTGCTGATAGAGAACATGCGCCGCGAGGGCTTTGAGCTGGGTGTATCCCGACCGGAAGTGATCCAGAAGGAGATCGACGGCAAGATGCACGAACCCTTCGAGCAGCTGGTGATCGACTGCGAGGAGCAGCACCAGGGCGCGGTGATGGAGGAACTCGGCCTGCGCCGGGCGGAGCTGGAAAACATGGTGCCCGACGGCAAGGGCAGGATAAGGCTGGAATTCATGGTTCCGGCCAGGGGGCTGATAGGCTTTCGCTCCATGTTCCTCACCATGACCTCCGGCTCGGGCATCATGACCCACGTGTTCGATCATTACGGCCCGGTGAAGCATGCCGACATAGCCGGGCGCGCGAACGGCGTGCTGGTGTCGATGGTCAAGGGCAAGACCCTGGGTTATTCGATATTCAACCTGCAGGAACGGGGTCGGATGTTCATCCAGCCCAATATCGATGTCTACGAAGGCCAGATCATCGGCCTGCACAGCCGGAATAATGACCTGGCGGTCAATCCCACCAAGGGCAAGCAGCTCACCAACGTCCGGGCGTCGGGCACCGACGAGGCGCTGACGCTCACGCCGCCCGTGCGCCACACCCTGGAGCAGGCACTGGAATTCATCGAGGAAGATGAGCTGGTGGAAGTGACGCCCCAGAGCATTCGCCTGCGCAAGAAACTGCTGCAGGAGCACGAGCGCCGCCGGGCAGACCGCGGCGGCTAGCGGCTTTGGCGTGAAGGCACTGCTGCAACGGGTGACATGCGCCAGCGTCAGTGTCGGCGGTGCCGTTGTGGGGGAAATTGGTGCCGGTCTTCTGGTATTGCTGGGCCTGGACAAGGGCGATGACCGGCCGGCGGCGGACCGTATGCTCGACAGGCTCCTGGCCTACCGCGTGTTTGCCGACGCGCAGGGGCGCATGAACCGCAGTGTTGCCGATGTAAACGGGGGTGTCCTGCTGGTATCCCAGTTCACCCTGTCAGCGGATACCGCCAGGGGATTGCGACCGGGTTTTTCCCGGGCGCTGGCGCCGGCGGAAGCGCAAGCCCT
>JAOUDU010000098.1 GCA_029859085.1 Gammaproteobacteria bacterium
CCACCAGGCTGGCGATGAATTCGCCCGGGGCGGCATTGCGCAGTGCCGCCAGGCTGTCCGCGGTCTCACCGGATTGGGATACAGTAACCAGAAGCGTGTCGGGTGAGGTTACCCGCTTGCGGTAACGGAACTCCGAGGCAACCTCGACCTGGCAGGGAATACCGGCCAGTTCCTCCAGCCAGTAACGCGCCACCATCCCGGCGTGGAAACTGGTGCCGCAGGCGACAATCTGGACCCTCTTCACCCGGTCGAATACCGCGGCCGCACCGGCTCCGAAGCACTCATCCACGCCCGGGTGGGACGCCAGCTGGGCAAAGGTCGCCGCCAGCGCCCGCGGCTGTTCGTGAATCTCTTTCAACATGTAATGATCGAAGCCGCCCAGGTCGGCGACTTCCACCGCCTCTGAGATGAGGCTCCTCTTGCGCTCTACCGGGGCGCCAGCCACGTCATAAATCTGCAGTGAAGAGGGGGTTATCAGCGCCACGTCCCCCTCTTCCAGGAAGATAAAGCGGTCGGTCACCTGGCGCAGGGCCAACTGGTCGGATGCCAGGAAGTTTTCGCCGATACCAATGCCGATCACGAGGGGGCTGCCCCTGCGGGCGGCGACTACCTGGTCGGGATGATGGGTATCCACGGCGGCCAGGGCGTAAGCGCCCTCCAGCCGATGCACCGTTTCCTGCATCGCCTCCAGCAGCGACGCGCCCCCGTCCAGGGCCCGGTGCAGCAGGTGGACGACCACCTCTGTATCCGTGGCGGAAGAAAACTCATAGCCCTGGGACAGCAGCTCCGCCCGCAGGGCCGCATGGTTTTCGATGATGCCGTTGTGCACAAGCGCGATGCGCTCCCCGGAGATATGGGGGTGGGCATTTGCCCCTGACGGCTCACCGTGGGTAGCCCAGCGGGTATGGGCGATACCGGTACAGCCGAAGTAAGGTCGCAGTTTCTGGGCCTTTTCCAGCTCGCACACCTTGCCCTGCTGCTTGTGCAATTGCAGGTTGTGCTCATTGTCGATCAGCGCCATCCCGGCGGAGTCATAGCCGCGGTACTCCAGCCGGCGCAGCCCCTCCAGCAGTATCTCCGATACTTCCCGCCGCGCCGCCGCGGCCACGATGCCACACATAATCAGTCCTCGGTCCTGGGCTTGCCCGGTCGCTGCCAGCCCTGGATATTGCGCTGGCGGGAACGGCTGACAGCAAGCTCACCTGCTTCCACGCCCCTGGTGATAGTGGAACCCGCCGCGATAAAGCCCTGTTCGGCGATCTGCAGCGGTGCAACGAGCGTGCTGTTGGAGCCGACAAAAACACCGGAACCAATCTCTGTCTTGTGCTTGTTGACGCCGTCATAGTTACAGGTGATCGTACCGGCCCCGACATTCACGTGATCGCCCATCACGCAATCGCCGATATAGCTCAGGTGATTGACCTTGCTGCCCACGCCGATATCGGCTTTCTTGGTTTCGACAAAATTCCCCACCCGGGCGCCCTCGGCCAGCACTGTGCCCGGGCGCAGCCGGGCGAATGGCCCGACGCTGCACCGCTCACCGATGCGGGCTTCCTGCAGGTGGCTCATGGCGTGAATAGTGGCGCCGGCGGCCACGGTCACATCCTGTAATACGCAGTTGGGACCGATAACCACCCCGTCTCCCAGGCTGACCCGGCCCTCGAAAACCACGTTGACGTCGATACTGACATCCCGGCCACAGGACAGGGTGCCGCGGATATCCAGTCGATTGATATCGGCCACCGCCACGCCCTCCCGCATGAGGGCCTCGGCCTGGCGCCGCTGGTACTCCCGCTCGAGCTGGTTCAGTTGTACCCGGTCGTTGACCCCGAGCACTTCGATTTCCGACGCCGCCTGGCAGGAGGCGACTGTCCTGCCACGGGCCACCGCCAGGCTGAGAATATCGGGCAGGTAGTACTCCCCCTGCTTGTTGTTGTTCCCCACCTGCGGCAGGTAATCCATCAGGTCCCCGGCCGGTGCGGCCAACAGGCCGGTGTTGATTTCGCTGATCCGGCGCTGCTCATCGGTGGCATCCTTGTGCTCCACCACGCCCACCAGCGCCCCGGTTGAATCCCGCAGGATCCTGCCGTAACCCGTAGGATCGGCTACCCGCGCGGTCAGCAGTGCCGGCCCCGCCGCCGCGGCCGCCACGAGCGCAGCCAGGGTCTCGACGCCAACCAGCGGTACATCGCCGTAGAGCACCAGTACAGTGCTGTCGGGGGCAAGGGCCGGAACCGCTTGCAGCACCCCGTGGCCAGTGCCCAGTTGTTCATGCTGGAATACCCAGTTCACCGGAAAGTCAGCCAGCTCCTGCTGCACCAGCTCGGCACCGTGACCGATCACCACGTGCACCGCCACCGGTTGCAGGGAAAGCGACGTCGCGATGACGTGCTCCAGCAATGACCGGCCGGCCAGCTGGTGCAGCACTTTAGGCAGGCTGGACTTCATCCTGGTGCCCTGCCCCGCGGCAAGGATGATCACTTCTAGCTTCATAATCTGGTAACCGGGTGATTGTGCTGTGGGTTTCGCCGCTACCGCGCGACGCAAACACCCATCAGCCGGACAGGCCCATGATAGACAGCAAACCCGGCAATAGTACGCTATTTGTCGTAATTTTTGTCCAAACTGTGAACTCCGCAACACCCTTTTCGGGCTTTTCATCCGGCCAAAAAAAACCCGGCAGGGCCGGGTTTTCGTGACTGGCTTGGTTACCGCAGCGCCGGCTCAGCCGCGACCCGCCCGGTTGCGCAGCTTCCGCAGGGTGGCCAGCTGGGCGGCGGCTTCCGCCAACTGGGCAGAGGCGCGACCGTAATCGAAGTCCCCGCTCTGGTTGGCAAGGGCGTGTTCCGCTTCCTTGCGGGCCTCCTCGGCGGCGGCCTCGTCGACGTCAGCCGCGCGGATCGCGGTGTCGGCAAGAATGGAAACGACGCCCGGCTGCACTTCGAGGAAGCCACCGGATACATAGTAGACCTGCTCCTCGCCATTCTGGGTGACGATGCGAATCGGACCCGGCTTAAGCGAGGTGAGCAGCGGGGCGTGACCGTAAGTCACACCCAGTTCGCCGAGATCCCCGGTAGCCACCAGCATTCCCACCAGGCCGGAGAAGATTTCCTCCTCCGCGCTGACGATATCGCAGTGTATTGTCATGGACATAGTGCGGCCTCTCTAAAGCCTGTTACTTCAGCTTCTTGGCTTTCTCGACAGCTTCTTCGATGCTGCCGACCATGTAGAACGCCTGCTCCGGCAGATGATCGTACTCGCCGGCAAGAATGCCGTTGAAACCCGCAATGGTGTCTTTCAGGGACACGTACTTGCCGGGGGAACCGGTGAACACTTCCGCCACATGGAAAGGCTGTGACAGGAAACGCTCGATTTTACGGGCGCGGTTAACGGTCTGCTTGTCTTCCTCGGACAGTTCATCCATACCCAGGATGGCGATGATATCCTTGAGCTCCTTGTAACGCTGCAGCACAGACTGGACACCGCGGGCGGTGGCGTAGTGCTCATTGCCGATAATCAGCGGATCCAGCTGGCGTGAGGTGGAATCCAGCGGGTCCACGGCGGGGTAAATACCCTTGGCAGCGATATCCCGGCTGAGTACCACGGTGGAGTCCAGGTGGGCAAAGGTGGTCGCAGGAGATGGGTCGGTCAAATCGTCCGCCGGTACGTATACCGCCTGAATCGAGGTGATGGATCCCACCTTGGTGGAGGTAATCCGCTCCTGCAGCACACCCATCTCTTCCGCCAGGGTCGGCTGGTAGCCCACCGCGGAGGGCATACGGCCCAGTAGCGCCGAAACCTCGGTGCCGGCAAGGGTATAACGGTAGATGTTGTCGATGAACAGCAACACGTCGCGGCCCTCATCGCGGAATTTCTCCGCCATGGTCAGGCCGGTGAGAGCCACCCGCAGGCGGTTGCCCGGGGGCTCGTTCATCTGGCCGTACACCATCGCCACCTTGGAATTACTGAGGTTCTTGATGTCGACGACTTTGGACTCCTGCATCTCGAAGTAGAAATCGTTACCCTCGCGAGTCCGCTCACCTACCCCGGCGAATACCGAAAGGCCCGAGTGCGCGGTCGCGATGTTGTTGATCAACTCCATCATGTTCACGGTCTTGCCGACGCCAGCGCCACCGAACAGCCCGACCTTGCCACCCTTGGCAAAGGGGCACACCAGGTCAATTACCTTGATACCCGTTTCCAACAGCTCCTCGGAGGCAGCCAGCTCTTCATAGGTCGGTGCCTTGCGATGAATGGAGGCGCGCTCCTTTTCACCGATGGGGCCCAGCTCATCGATGGGATTGCCCAACACATCCATGATGCGACCCAGGGTCTCGGCGCCGACAGGCACCGAGATCGGATCGCCGGTATTCTCGACGGCCAGGCCACGGCTGACGCCCTCGGACGCACCCATGGCAATTGTCCGCACCACGCCGTCACCCAGCTGCTGCTGGACTTCCAGGGTAAGGCCCTTCTCGGTGACTGTCAGTGCATCGTATACCTTCGGCACCCCATCGCGCGGAAACTCCACGTCGATAACGGCGCCGATAATTTGTACGATTCGTCCGCTGCTCATGTTCGGATCCTCTAGATCAAAGTTCAGTTCTGCTCGGCCCGGCCACAACACTGCTGCGCTGTATACCGGGGCATCGTTTCTTTCCCGCGACGGGGTGGCGACAGGCTCAGCCTATGGCCGCGGCGCCGCCGACAATTTCTGACAGCTCCTGGGTAATCGCTGCCTGGCGCGCCTTGTTATAAATCAACTGCAGGTCGTCGATGATTTCCCCGGCGTTCTCCGACGCATTCTTCATCGCCAGCATCCGCGCCGCCTGTTCGCAGGCGCCGTTTTCGACCACAGCCTGGTAAACCTGGGATTCGATGTAGCGGGTCAGCAGTTTTTCCAGCAGGTCTTTGGCATCGGGTTCGTAAATGTAATCCCAGTGATGCTTCATCTCGGCGCCGTCATCGGCCGGCAAAGGCAACAGCTGCAGAAGCGTCGGGTTCTGCGTCATGGTGTTGACGAACTCGTTACTGACCAGGAACAGGCGGTCGATGCGACCCTGCGCATAAGCGTCCAGCATCGCTTTCACGCCGCCGATGAGGTCGGCTACCGCTGGTTCCTCGCCGATATCGCGTACCGCCGCAGTGACGTTGCCGCCATAGGCCTTGAAGAACGCCGCCGCCTTGCTGCCGATCAGGGACAACTCGATGGGGATGCCCTGGTCTGCCCACTGTTTCATCGAGCGCACGGTATGCTTGAGCAGGTTTATATTCAGGCCGCCGCACAGGCCCCGGTCAGTCGAGACGACGATATAGCCAACTTTCCTGACCTCGCGCTCCTGCATATACATGTGCTTGTATTCGGGAGCGGCATTGGCGATATGGCCCACTACCGCCCGCATCCGCCTGGCGTACGGTTTGCCACGCGCCATGCGCTCCTGGGCCCTGCGCATTTTGCTGGCCGCGACCATCTGCATCGCGCTGGTGATCTTCTGCGTGCTGCGGATGCTGGAGATCTTGGTGCGAATTTCCTTTCCGGCTGCCATCTACTGGTCCTCGGCCTTACCAGGTCTGGGTTTTCTTGAAAGTCTCGAGCGCCGACCTGAAGGAGGTTTCGATCTCCTCGCTATAGTCCCCGGTCGCCACGATACGGTTCATGAGCTCGCCGTGCTCTGCATGCATATAGGACAACAGCGCCTGTTCGAACGCTCCGATCTTGTTGACCGGAATTTCCTTGAGGTGGCCTTCGTTGGCGGCGTAGAGCATCAGGCCCATTTCGGCGATGCTCTGGGGTGAATACTGCTTCTGCTTCATCAGCTCGGTTACCCGCTCGCCGTGATCCAGCTGCGCCTTGGTGGCGTCATCCAGGTCAGAGGCAAACTGGGAGAACGCCGCCAGTTCGCGGTACTGCGCGAGGGCCGTGCGAATACCGCCGGACAGTTTCTTCATGATCTTGGTCTGGGCGGCGCCGCCCACCCGGGATACGGAAATACCCGCGTTCATCGCCGGGCGGACACCGGCGTTGAACATACTGGCTTCCAGGAAGATCTGGCCGTCGGTGATCGAGATCACGTTGGTGGGAACGAACGCGGATACGTCGCCGGCCTGGGTCTCAATCACCGGCAGGGCAGTAAGCGAACCGGTCTTACCCTTGACCTCACCCTTGGTGAACTGCTCGACGTATTCGGCATTGACTCGTGCCGCACGCTCCAGCAAGCGTGAATGCAGGTAGAAAACGTCGCCGGGATAGGCTTCACGACCGGGCGGGCGACGCAGCAACAGGGAGATCTGGCGATACGCCCAGGCCTGCTTGGTCAGGTCATCGTAGATGATCAGGGCGTCTTCGCCGCGATCGCGATAGTACTCGCCCATGGTGCAGCCCGCGAACGGCGCCAGGAACTGCATCGCCGCCGGGTCGGAGGCGGTGGCGGCAACCACGATGGTATGCGCCATGGCGCCGTGTTCTTCCAGCTTGCGTACCACGGCAGCCACAGACGATGCCTTCTGGCCAATGGCGACGTAGATACACTTAATGCCGGAGCCTTTCTGGTTGATGATGGCATCAACGGCGATGGCGGTCTTACCTATCTGGCGGTCGCCGATAATCAACTCGCGCTGGCCGCGGCCGATTGGCACCATCGCATCGATGGCCTTGAGGCCGATCTGTACCGGCTGGTCCACCGACTGGCGGGCAATAACACCGGGCGCCACCTTTTCCAGGGCATCGGTCATCGCCGCCTTGATTGGGCCCTTGCCGTCGATCGGGTTACCGAGGGCATCGACCACACGGCCCAGCAGTTCCGGACCCACCGGCACTTCCAGGATGCGACCGGTGCAGCTGCAGGACTGGCCCTCGGCCAGGCCCTTGTAGTCGCCCAATACGATGGCACCTACGGAGTCGCGCTCCAGGTTCAGCGCCATGCCGTAGATGCCGCCGTCAAATTCAATCATCTCACCGTACATCACATCGGCGAGGCCGTGAATGCGGATGATACCGTCGGTTACCGATACCACGGTGCCGACGTTGCGAGCCTCGCTGCTGACATCGAGCTGGTCGATGCGCTGCTTGATAATCTCGCTTATCTCAGATGGATTCAGTTGCTGCATGCTCTGTTCCTCAATCCTACGAAGTCATTGCTTCGGCCAGCTTGTCCAGCTTGCCACGCACGGAGCCATCGATCACCAGATCACCGGCCTTGATTACTACACCGCCCAGCAAATTGCTGTCGGTGGATGTCTGAACGTTTACCTGGCGCTCCAGTTTCCTGCCCAATGCCGCGGCAAGCCTGTCACGAATACCATCTGCCAGTTCGAAGGCCGATACCACCTCGACGTCGACAGTCCGCTCCCGGTTTGCCTTGTACAGCGCAAACAGCTCATGGATCTGGGGCAGCAGGGCCAGGCGTTTGTTGGCGGAGAGAATACCGACAAAGTTTTTCACCTGCGCCGACAGGGCATCACCGCACACCTCGCCCAGCTTCTGCGCCTGCTGCGCTGAAGTCAGCGCGGGGCTGGTGAGTACTGCGCCCACACGCTCGTCCGCCACCACCGCAGCCGCCGTTGCCAGCTGCTGGTGCCACTGGTTCAGTTGGTCATGGTCCAGCGCATACTCGAACGCGGCTTTTGCGTAGGGTCGCGCCAGTGTGCTCAGTTCAGCCATAGCTTCCTCGCGTTACAGCTCAGCTGCCAGCTTCTCGACCATGTCGGCATGTGCCCTGGGGTCGATAGTGGCGCCGAGAATTTTTTCCGCACCCGCCAGTGACAGAACCGCCACCTGGCTGCGCAATTGTTCCCGCGCGCGGTTGGCCTCCAGCGCTATCTCCGCCTGGGCCGCGGTCTTTACCCGCTGGGCTTCGACCAGTGCGGCCTGTTTCGCCTCTTCTACCAGCTGGATACCGCGCTTGTTGGCCGAGTCAATGATGCCTGCGGCCTCGACCTTGGCTTCCTTGAGGCGCTCTACCGCCTTCTCCTGAGCCACAGCCAGGTTATGGGTGGCGCGGTCCGCGGCGGCCAGGCCGTCGGCGATCCTGTTCGCCCGCTCCTGCATGGCGGCGATAATCGGCGGCCAGACGAACTTCATGCAGAACGCGACGAAACAGACAAAC
>JAOUDU010000099.1 GCA_029859085.1 Gammaproteobacteria bacterium
CCGATCCCGCCGAGGGCATGGCTGCCCTCGGGGACCCGGGTGGAGGTGTTGTGCGGGCAACCGGAGCAGAAGTGGGGTACCCGCTCGATGACATCCCGGGGCACCGCCAGGGAGGCCTCCTTGCGCTCGATCCAGCGGATTCGCTCGTCCATGGTCTCGGAGCGGTAGAACCGGCGGATGCGGCTGGCGATGGCCAGTGCCACCATGGCCGGGGTCAGTTCAGCCAGGTTGGGCAACAGGTCACGGCCGTTCTCATCGAACTCGCCGAACACCCGCGGCCGCGCCGCCACGGGGTAGTTGTAGAGCTGGCCGGTCAGCTGGTCCTCTATGATGGAGCGCTTTTCCTCCACCACCAGGATCTCCTCCAGGCCCTCGGCGAACTCGTGGGTGGAGCGCGGCTCCAGCGGCCAGGGCATGCCCACCTTGTAAACCCGCAGGCCGATCTCGGCCGCCACCGCCCCGGTGATACCCATGTCTTCCAGGGCCTGCATTACATCGAGATAGGCCTTGCCGCTGGTGATGATGCCGAAGCGCGGGTTGGGGCTGTCGATAACGATACGGTTGAGGCCATTGGCCCGGGCAAACTCCCGGGCGGCATAGATCTTGTACTTGTTCAGCCGCAGTTCCTGTTCCAGCGGCTTGTCCGGCCAGCGCGCGTGCACCCCGTCCGCCGGCAGGGCGAAGTCCTCGGGAATGACGATATTGACCCGGTGCGGGTCGATGTCGGCGGAAATGGCGGAATCCATGTTTTCGGTAATAGCCTTGAGCGCCACCCAGCAACCGCTGTAACGCGACAACTCCCAGCCGAACACGCCCAGGTCGAGCACCTCCTGCACGTTGGCGGGACTCAGCACCGGCACCGAGGCGCCGATGAACATATGCTCTGACTGGTGCGGCAGGGTCGAGGACTTGCAGGCGTGGTCGTCCCCCGCCACCGCCAGCACGCCGCCGTATTTCGAGGTGCCGAAGGCATTGGCGTGCTTGATCACGTCCATGCTGCGATCGACTCCCGGCCCCTTGCCATACCACATTCCGAACACGCCATCGTAGCGGGCGCCGGCAAACAGGTTGGTCTGCTGGCTGCCCCACACCGAGGTGGCGGCCAGGTCCTCGTTCACCCCGGGTTGGAAATAGACATTGTGCTTTTGCAGCCAGGGCTTCGCCTTCCACATCGCCTGGTCCACGCCGCCCACCGGGGAGCCGCGGTAACCCGAGATAAACGCCGCGGTATTAAGCCCGCGCTGCACGTCCCGCTGGTGCTGCAGCATCGGCAGGCGCACCAGCGCCTCGATGCCGGTCATGTATGCCCGGGTCGCATCCAGGGCGTACTTGTCATCCAGTGAAACCTTGTGCGCGGATTTTGGCTGGGCCATGATCACGATACTCCACTGCGGTGTTTACCGGGCCATTGTCGATGAATTCTGGCAGAATTGTCAGCTCAATCCGGCGGCTGCAAGACTCCGAATCGGTATTGGCAGATACCCCCGTTGAACTGAAGGATAGACGCTCCCGCCGACGGGCGGTACGAATAGTGAAGGTGACAACACAGGCGAGTATGGAAAAACGTGTGATCGCAAGCAAGCTGCCCGAGGTCGGCACCACCATTTTCACCCGCATGTCCGCACTGGCGGCGGAGTGCGGGGCCCTGAACCTGTCCCAGGGTTTTCCCGACTTCGATGCGCCCGAGGCCCTGCGGGAGGCGATGGCCCGGCATGTCATGGCCGGTAACAACCAGTACGCGCCGATGGCGGGGGTGATGCACCTGCGGGAGCAGATTGCGGCGCAACTGGGCCTGCACCGCAATATCAACTGCGACCCGGAATCCGAAATCACCGTGGTGCCCGGCGCGACCGAGGGCATCTTCTGCGCGGTGACAGCCTGTGTCCGCGCCGGGGACGAGGTAATCCTGCTCGATCCCTGCTACGACAGCTACCAGCCCGCGGTCGAACTCGCGGGGGGCCGGGCAATCCACGTCCCCCTGGCAGCGCCGCTGTTCGCGCTCGACCGGGAGCGACTCGAGGCCGCACTGTCCCCCCGCACCCGCATGATCATGATCAACTCCCCCCACAACCCTACCGGCAGCACCCTGTCGCGGGATGACATGCTCTACCTGCAGGAACTGGTGGAGCGGCACAACCTGCTCGTTGTCAGCGATGAGGTCTATGAACACCTGGTTTTCGATGGCCGCCGCCACCATAGCGCCCTGGAGTTCCCGGGCCTGCGAGCCCGCAGTTTTGTCCTGTCCTCCTTCGGCAAGACCTTCAGCGTGACCGGATGGAAGACCGGTTACTGTGTGGCGCCGGCGGAGCTTACGGTGGAATTGCGCAAGATCCACCAGTTCGTCTGTTTCGTTGCGGTCACCCCGGTGCAGCTTGCGGTAGCGGATTTCATGCAGGCCGAGCCCGGCTACCCCGCCACGCTGGCGGCTTTCTACCAGCGCAAGCGCGACCTGTTCTGCCACGCGCTGGAGGGCTCCCGGTTCAGGCTCACCCCCAGCGCCGGCACCTACTTCCAGCTGCTGGATTACAGCGCGATAAGCCCGGACCCGGATACCAACCTGTGCGAGCAGTGGACCCGGCAGTACGGAATTGCCTCCATACCCATTTCGGTTTTCTATGACAAGCCGCCACAGCAGCACTACCTGCGCTTTTGCTTTGCCAAAAGCGATGGCGTGCTCACCGCGGCAGCGGAGCGACTATGCGGGATTTAAGCGTAACCCTCATCCAGTGCGAGCTGGCATGGGAACAGCCGGAGGACAACCGGCAGCAGATAGGGAACGTCATCGACCGCCTGGAGGAGGCGACCGACCTCATCCTGCTCCCGGAGATGTTCACCACCGGCTTTTCCATGAATGCCCTGGCCAACGCCGAACTGCCCGGTGGCGACACCGAGCAATGGCTGCGGGAACTGGCATTGCGCCACGACTGCGCCCTGGCGGGCAGTATCGCAGTGAAAGCGGATAACGGGGTTTACAACCGGATGCTGTTCGCGACGCCCCAGGGGATACAGCACTACGACAAGCGGCACCTGTTCCGCATGGCCGGAGAGCACCAACGCTACCTGCCGGGCAACGGGCGGGTTATCGCCAACTGGCGCGGCTGGCGCATCCTGCTGCAGGTATGCTACGACCTGCGCTTCCCGGTATTCAGCCGCAACCGGGAGGACTATGACCTGGCAATCTACGTGGCGAACTGGCCGGCCGCACGGCGCCTGCACTGGCGCCAGTTACTGGTGGCCCGGGCGATCGAGAACCTGGCCTGCGTGGCAGGGGTAAATCGCATCGGCAGCGATGCCAGGGGGCAGGATTACAGCGGTGACAGCCTCGTCATCGGCGCGGATGGAAAGCTGTTGAAGGATATGGCAAACGAAAACGGCGCCGCCAGGGTTGTCCTGAGCGGCGCCGCGTTGCAAAGCTATCGGGAGGGTTTCCCCTGCCAGCTGGATGCGGATAGCTTCCAGCTGGACTGAGGGAACTGATTACTCCGAGTATTCAACTTCCAGGGAAGCCATTACACGGCGGTTCTCGGCGCGACCTTCAGCGGTATCGTTGCTGGCGACAGGCTGGGACTCACCGTAACCAACCGCCTTCAGGCGCGAGGGGGCGATACCGTAGGTGTTGACCAGCATATCAACGACGGCCTGGGCGCGACGCTGCGACAGCTGCTGGTTGTAGGTATCGGGACCAACACTGTCCGTGTGGCCGTCGATGCTCACATCCACCTGGTCAAAACGCTTGAGGAACTTGGCCAGTTCACCCAGGTCGTTGAAGTACTGTTCCTGTACCTTGGATGAATCAAAGGCGAAGTTGACCTTCAGCTTGATGGATGCCACCTGCGCAACCGGCAGCGGACAGCCAGTGGCGTCTACGCGGGTGTTCGGCGGAGTGCCAAGGCAGGCGTCGACGTCATCACACACGCCATCGCCGTCGTCATCCACACACGCGGTCGGCGCCGGGATAGGCGCGGGATCCACATTACCGAGGTAGTAGTTGAGGCCGAGGTAGGCGATGGTGTCATTGTTGCTCTTGTCCACGTTGTAGACAGTGCGGCCGTCGAGGCTGGCGCCAAAGCGGGAGGTCATCATCCAGCGCACGCCAAGGCCCGCGTTGATTGTGGTGTCTTCAGTTTTCTCGCCACCGGAAAAATTGGGGTTCTGGGAGAAATAACCCGCGCCCAGCACGGCGTAGGGACGCAGGCGCCCGCCGCCACCGATATAGCTGCCGCCGTACAACCTCATGCCGAGGTTAGCCAGGACCACCTCGGTGCTGCTGCCGGGGACCGCCTCGTTGTCGGCATCGTCCTGGGCATAGGAGACTTCGGCCGCCCAGCGGTCGCTGAATGCCCACTCCAGCCCTACGAAGGGAGTATTCATATCCTTCAGTTCACGGTCGCTGGAGAAATACCAGCGGGCAGCACCGGCGTTGAGGGTAATGGGTACCTCAGCCAGCGCGGCTGGGGCCAGACCGGTAAACGCCAACCCCATTGCTGCTCCAGCAGCCAGAATTTGTTTTTTCATTTTTAAGGAACTCCTGTCCATAGTTGATTACTACGCGCGAAGAATAACACCGGTTTGGGCCATTTCCACTGATTTTTGTGGTCATATTACGCTAAAGAAACGGGCGGAACCACTCCCTGATCACCAACCCAGGACCTCCCTTACGAAGGGAATGGACAGGGCCCGCCGCTCTACCAGGGAGGCGTGATCGAGGGTGTCCAGCAGCGCCAGCAGGGCCTCCATATCCCGCGCCGCGCGGGAAACGACATAGCTGCATACTTCCCGGCTCAGGGCCAGTCCCCGCCGCTGCGCGCGGAACTGCAAAATCCCGATTTTTTCCTCGTCCGCCGCCTGGGCGAGCTGGTACACGATCCCCCAGGCCAGGCGCGAGCGCAGGTCCGGCAGGTCCAGCACAAGGGCCCGGGGCGCGGCGTTGCCGGCGACCAGCAGGGCGCAGCCGCGCTGGCGGGCACGGTTACAGAGATTGAACAGCGCCAGTTCCCAATCCGGACGCCCCAGCACCCGGTCCACATCATCCAGGCAGACCAGGTCGAGCGACTCGATACCCTGGACCACCTCCTCCGGCCCGCAGCCGGCCAATTCTCCCAGGGGCAGGTACAGTGTCCCGCTCCCCGCGAGGTGGCAACTGGCCTGCAACAGGTGGGACTTGCCGACACCGGCGGGGCCATAGATATAGATAATCGCTTCCCCGCTGCCCGCCGCCTGCGCCCTGAGGGCTGCCGTCAGGGCCCGGGTCCCCGCCATTGGCAGGAAGTTGTCGAAGGTCGCATCGTCCCGCAACTGCACCGGCAGTGGCAGTTGCTGCTGGCCCGGATTGCTCACTCAGCTGCCGCCGTAAATGTCGCTGGCCCGATAGTGCTCGAGCGCGTGCCGCAGGAACACCGCGATAACCGCGGCGACCGGCAGGGCCACCAGGACGCCAACGAATCCCGCGACCTGCCCGCCCGCCATCAGCGCAAAAATGACGGCCACCGGATGCAGGCCTATGCGATCCCCGACCAGCACCGGCGTCAGCACCATACTCTCTATCGCCTGGCCCGTGCCGAACACCAGCAGCACCCACAGCAGTACACTCCAGTCACCGAACTGGGTATAGGCCGCAAGGCACGAGGCCAGCACACCCACGATAAAGCCCAGGTAGGGCACTATGCTCGCGAGCCCCGCCATTACACCCAGCAGGAGGGCGAGCTGCAGGCCCACCAGCCACAGCCCGAAGCTGTAGACTGCGCCCAGGGTGCACATCACCAGAAACTGGCCCCGCAGGAAGGCGCTGACGACCTCGTCGGCCTCCCCGACGATGTGAGCCGCTTTGCCCTGCCATACCAGCGGCAACATACCCAGGGTCTTGTCCACCAGCCGATCCCAGTCGCGCATCAGGTAGAACGCCACAACCGGCACCAGTGCCAGGTTGGCGATGCCGAGCAACAGGCCGGCGCCTGAGCCCGACACTTTCACCAGGGTCCGCGCCGTCACCTCGCCCAGCGCCTGCCAGTGATTGGCCAGTTGGCCGGTCCAATCCAGCGGGGGCAGGCGCTTCAGGGTCAAATCGAATCGCTGCTGAACCCAGGGCAGGGCATCCTGCGCAAACCAGGCATAAATCACCGGGATCCGGGCTAACAGCAGGTCGAGCTGGTGCAGCAGCAGGGGCACCGCGAGAATCATCGCCGCGACCACCAGCGCGGCAAACACCACAAACACCAGGACTACACCCAGGGTCCGATTCAGCCCGCGCCGCGCCAGCATATCCACCACCGGGTCGCCCAGGTAGGCAATCACGGCACCCAGCACGAAGGGCAGGAGAATGGGTTGCAGCAGGTGGAAAAACAGCGCGGCGACAAGCCCCGCGATAAGCGCGACGGACCAGCGATTCAGCAGTGGCGGCACCCGGGGGGTTATCTCTGCCACTGGTAGCTCAGCTGCGCCCCTGGCCCCCCGGCCGGAAGCGGCACCAGCTGCTTGTTCAGCTCAATCAGGCTGGCCAGCTGGACGGCGCCCGCCTTGGCCTGCAGGCGCAGCGTTATGGTATCGCCGCGCACTGCCTCTATATCGGCCCGATCCACCAGTTCCAGCTTCTCAAGCCAGGAGATCACCGCGGCGTAATCGGCATAAGTCGTCACCCCGCTCACCGCCACGGTGATGTCGCCATCACTGGCCGACGCGGCAACCGCATAGCGCGCCGCCATGGCTTCAGCCACAAGCGCCGCCCCATCGCGCAGGAACAGCTCCTCGCTGGCCGCAGTCGATGGGCGCCTGAGCTGGTCCTCACCGTGACGAAAACTCCACTCCCCGGCCACTGCCCCACTCTCCAGCAGGGACACCCGGCCGGCGACAACATCCTGCAGGTTGTAGCGGGCCGAGGCCAGCGCCAGGGCGGGATCCTCCGGGTTCCAGGCCTGGTCCGGGGTCAGCGCCGCGGAGTCAGCCACATCGTAGAGCGGCAACTGGAGCGGGACACCGCGACGGTCAAACTCCTTGCGCAATGCCGCGACCAGCGCGGGCGACGTGTCAGTATTGGCGAACTGGCGGCCGGCGGCGTCTTCAATCACCAGCCAGACCAGCACCACCGGCCTGTTCGCGTTCCAGATGGGCGCGCCCGCCCCGATCACCAGGTCGGTGATGTAGGCGCTGTCAAAGCGCAGGTTTACCTCGAGCGGCGGGGGGACGCCCGGGCCCTCGCTGTAGGAATACCGCTCGACGCGGTTCCTGGCCTCCCCGAGCGCGGCCGAGATAGCCGGGTTGCGCAGCACCTCCTCGCTGCCGGAAACCTTTACCAGCACCTCAGACAGTGCCAGCCGGGAGGCCCGTGCCAGTTCCGTGGCTGACTGGTCGGCCACCGGCACCTCGGCCGAGTACAGGTCCCTGACCATTTCGGCCCGCGCCGCGCCGGCAACCGACAACAGCAGCAGCGCAAACCCGAGACCGCGCGCAATATGCTTGATCAAAGCCCTCTCCCGACCTGTGGTAAAGCGCGCATTGTAGCAGGACTGGCAGGGGCGCGGGGAAGGGTGAAATTGTCCCGGGCGGGATGATCTGGATGCGGTTTGCCGCTAGAATGACCGCCCCCGAACCCATACCCCAAAGCCAGCGGACAACCCATGACAGACGAACCCGGGAAAACTTCCCTCAGTTACAAGGATGCCGGCGTCGACATCGATGCAGGCAACGCGCTGGTCGAGCGGATCAAGGGGGTCTCCCGCCGCACCTCCCGGCCCGAAGTCCTGGGCGGCCTGGGCGGATTCGGCGCGTTGTGCGAGATTCCCGCCGGTTACCGCCAGCCGGTGCTGGTCGCCGGCACCGACGGCGTCGGCACCAAACTCCGCCTGGCGATGGATATGGGCATCCACGACACCATCGGCATCGACCTGGTGGCCATGTGCGTCAACGACCTTGTGGTGGCCGGGGCCGAACCGCTGTTCTTCCTCGACTACTACGCCACCGGCGCCCTGAACGTAGACACGGCAGCGGCGGTGGTGACCGGAATCGGGGCGGGCTGCGAGCTGGCCGGCTGCGCACTGGTGGGGGGCGAAACCGCCGAGATGCCGGGG
>JAOUDU010000100.1 GCA_029859085.1 Gammaproteobacteria bacterium
CCGTCGTGCTGCTGTTCGGCTTCCAGGCGCAGAAGATACTGGCGCAACCGCAGACGATCCTGCTGATCGCGATACCGCTGCTGATCCAGGCCTACGGTATATTTGCCATCGCCTACGGTGCGGCGAAAAGTATGCGCCTGCCACATGATATTGCCGGGCCGGCCTGCCTGATCGGCACTTCAAACTTCTTCGAACTGGCGGTGGCGGTCGCGATTTCCCTGTTCGGGTTGAATTCCGGCGCGGCGCTGGCGACGGTTGTCGGTGTACTGGTAGAGGTCCCGGTGATGTTGTCCCTCGTCGCCATCGTCAATCGCACGACGCAGTGGTTTCCGGTAGCAGGAGCCGCGGCCGGGCCTCGATGACCTGGCGGCCCCTGCCAGTCGGGGCGTTTCAGCAACCCCTTTTGGGCTACTGCCACAATTGCGCAGCGCCGGCGCCTGGGCACGGTGCATCTCGCGGGCCGGACATTATTCCTAGAAGAGATAGTCACCGAACATCTCAACAATACGATCGGTCCAGCGCTCCTCAAAGGGTTCGGTCAACTCCCTGGATTTTGCGAAATCCGGCTCGAACAGGCTATCCATAAGGGCCTGCACCGCCACCGGTTCAGAGGTGGCGATATTGATTTCCTGGTTGATATGCAAACTGAGGCGGTCGAGATTGGCCGAACCCACCGAGGCCCAGCCGTCAAAAATAGCCGCCTTGGCGTGGGAAAAGCCCGGGTAAATATACACCCGAATGCCCTGTGCGAGCATGGTGTTCGCGGCCAGGATTATATTCCGCGTAATCACGCCCCTGTCCGTTTCCAGTGGGATGATCACCCTGACATCTACTCCCCTGCGCCGGGCAACGATCAGGGCCCGCAGCAGGGCATCATCGGTAAAATAGGCATTCTCGATATAGATGTAGCGCTGCGAGCGGAGAATAGCATCGCGCTGCAGATGGTAGATTTCATCATTGCCTGGCTTGGTATAGATCAACCTCACCGGGTAACCACCCAGGCCGGCATTGCGGTTCTTCGTTTTCCAGTTGAATATGTAGCTGAAATCGCCAAATATCCCGGCCCTGCCCCAGGCGATCTGGAATTCGCGGTTGATCCTGTCCACAACCGGCCCACGGACCTCCACCATCATGTCGTGCCAGTCGTAGCGGTACTCTCGCCCGATATTCATGCCGCCGAGAAACGCGATCTTTTTATCGATGATCATCGTTTTCACATGGTCCCCGGTCAGCCAGGGATTTTGCGATTTGCGCACCTCTACCTTGGAGTCTTTCTCGAGGTAATTCTTTATGGACAGTGGCGCCCGATAGGTCCCGGGCAGGGTATCGGACTGCTCCCCGGACGCGGCGATCGTGCCCAGTCCGTCGAACAGGACACGCACATTGACGCCCTCCCGGGAGCGGCGTTTCAGCAACTCCCCTATGTTCAGCGCAACGTCGTCGTTGTCAAAGATATAGGCGCGGATATCTATCGAGTCTTTTGCCGAGGCCAGCACGTCGATAAAACGCGTGAAAAACTTCTCTCCATCGACAAGGAACTCCAGCTCGCCGCTGCTCGCTGTGCGACCCAGGGCCTTGTCGAGGTAATCTTCCCAGTCCGTGCGATCCATTACCGGATGATCTGCAACCGGTGGAGCCGGGCCGTCAAAACGCAGATCCGGTATCAGTCCGCGACCGGTTTCCACAGCCGTGTCGGAGACCACCGAAAGCAGGCTCTGGATCGAGGTGAACGGCCGCATCAGTATCGTGTAGGTATGGCTCTGGAACACATGCCAGAACGATTGCAGCACGTGCAGGCCGGGCACTGCGCCGACCGTGGTCTCGGCCAGTTCGTCATATTGCACCAGCACGATCAGCTTGGAGCGGGTGTTGATATACAGGAAAGGAATGGAACCCTGGTCCAGATCCCCGGTGCTGAAAATCACATCTTCGGATTCTATTCCGGACTCCTGCAGAAACTGCTGCAATACCGGCTGCCAGTCCGCAAAATGCTCTCGCAGGTCTACGTGCCCGGCAACTGAGTACCAGGGCGGCATGTCTATCAGGCGCCTCGCCCGGAAATTGCCCGACTTGTCGTAGAAAAAGAAGTAGTCCACCCGGTCGAAACTGACAGCGACTCCATGGTTCGGTGTCCTGGGAACGAGCTCGGCAAACAGCCTCTCGCGCAGCGCGGCCCAGTCCTGCACATCGAGCACAGGCACAGGTATCAGGTTCTTTGTCAGCTCTTCCCAGGACTCCCCTTTGCGCCGGCCCATGGAAGCGACCACCGGCACGTCGTAATTACCATGCGCCGCAGGCTGACCGGTGTTTAGCTCGAGCGGGAGATCACCCGCGGCATAGTAAATTGTCTCCCCGCGGCGATAGCGCAGAAAATACTGCTCATTGCCCTTGTAGGCGTCGAGCAGGATGAACAGCGGGTCAGCGGGGATGGACTCATCGATCGGCGGTTCCACCTCGGGATTGGAACAGGCCGATAAAAGAACCAGCGCCAGGCAAATCAAAACCCGGTAGCAGGTGAGCCTGAAGTGGATAGTGCGCAGAATGACCACTCCGTATTGTTCAACAGGGAACAGGGGCAGCCCCCTTTCCCCCGTGACAGTTAATCCAGCAACAGGTTCGCCAGGCGCTTGCGGTGGTGCTGGGCGTCGCCGTACTGCTGCTGGCTCCACTGGGCGCGGCGGATGTACAGCTGGGCGTCGCACTCGTAGGTGAAACCCATACCGCCATGAAACTGCACCGCGCGATCCCCGGCATAGAGCAGCGTCTCGGTGGCATGGGCCTTGGCCATGCGACAGGCGATCTCCGCGTCCCGGTCCAGCGGGCCATCCCCCACCAGCGTGGCGGCGTGGTAAATAAACGACCGGGCCGAGTCCATCGCGGTCAGGATGTCCACCGTGGGGTGCTTCAGCGCCTGGTAGGAGCCGATCAGCTTGCCGAACTGCTTGCGGGTTTTCAGGTAGTCCACGATGGTGTCCAGGCAACTTGCCGCGCTGCCGGTGGCCTCCGCCGCGGTCAGCAGGGCGCCCAGCAGGCGCACGTCCCGCAGCGCGCTCGCAACACCGCTGCCGGTGACCAATTCGTCCTCCGCTACCGCGACCCCGCTGAAGTCGACGCTGGCACTGCGCTTGGTCTGGTCGATCAGGGTATTGGCCACGATGGCGCCGGCGGCCAGCTGCTCCGCTTTCACGATCGCCAGGGCGGGCGCGCCCTGATGCTCTACCACCACTACAAACAGCCGGGCCGCGGCCGCATCGGTGACGAATTTCTTCGTGCCCTGCAGCACGCCGTCCGCGCCTGCAGTACAGGCGATGCGCGTGTCGCCCCAATCCGCGTTTTCCAGCAGGGCGACGGTGGCGGTGGTGCCAGCTGCGATTCCGGACAACACGGCTTCCATCCGGCCTTCGCCCCCGGCGCGCACCAATAACTGCGCCGCCAGCGTGGTGCTGACCAGCGGCGTGCCCAGCATCGCGCGGCCCATGGCCTCGACCACCGGCACCACCGTGGCGACACCCATCCCTGAACCGCCGCAGGATTCCGGCAGCGCGATGCCGGCCCAGCCCAGGGCGACCATCTCGTTCCAGATTGCCGGGTCAAAGCCACTCTCGGTTTCCAGTTGCGCCCGCACCGAGGCGATGGGTGACTTGTTTTTGCAGAACTCCCGGGCGACGTCCAGCAGCATGGCCTGCTCTTCGCTGAAGCCCAGCGCGGTATTACCTATGACTGACATTGCAATACTCCCCAATTACTTCGGCAGGCCGAGGATATGCTCGGCGACGATGTTGGCCTGCACCTGGCTGGTGCCGCCGCCGATGGTCGCGGAGAAACTGTTGAAATAGGCGCGCTGCCAGAAGCCGCCCTGGCGCGCGCCAGCATCCCCCACGTAGAGACCGCCGGCGGCGCCCTGCAGGTTGATGGCGAACTGGCGCATGCGCCGGGACATCTCGGTGCCGCGCAGCTTGTGTGACAGGGGCAGGGAGTGGGGGTAATCGGTGGTCAGCGGCGCGATATGGGCGCGCTTGTCACCCAGGGCCAGGGCCTTCTCCTCCATGATCAGCTTCACCAGCTGGTCGCGAATAACCGGGTCCTGCAGCACCGGCTCGCCATCGCGAACCACATCCCGTACCTGGTCGATAAGGTCGTCGATGGTGACCCGCACCATCATCAGGCCGCCGGCGGCCCCGGCCTCGGCGCCGCGCTCGTACTGGAGTGTCTGCATCGCGATTTTCCAGCCCTGCCCCTCCTCCCCCATCAGGCAGTCGGCGGGGATGCGCGCGTCGGTGAAAAAGGTTTCGGTGAAACCGTATTCGCCGGTGATCTTGCGGATCGGCCGGGTCTCTATGCCCGGCACGTGCATGGGCGACAGGAAATAGGACAGGCCGTCGTACTTGCGGGCGGTATCGGGATTGGTGCGCGCCAGCAGGATCATGTACTTGGCGAAATTGCCCATCGTGGTCCAGATCTTCTGGCCATTGATCACGTACTCGTCGCCGTCGCGCACCGCCCGGGTCTGGGCGTTGCCCAGGTCGGAGCCGTGGTCCGGCTCGGAAAAGCCCTGGCACCATATATCCTCGGCGCTGAGAATGCCCTTCAGGTAGCGCGCTTTCTCCTGCTCGGTGCCGATGTCGATAATCAGCGGGCCGGCCCAGCCCAGGCCGATGACGTTGAAGCAGATCGGCACCGCGTGGCGGCGCATCTCCTGGTCGGCGATCGCCTGGAACACCCGCTCCACACCGCCGCCGCCGTATTGCTTTGGCCACGCCATACCCAGGTAGCCGGCGGACCAGACCTTGTGCTGCCACTCCCGCAGGAACTCCAGCTGGCGCTCGTCCCCCACTTCCATGAAAGTCTGGGGCAGCAGGAAGCCGGGGTCGGCGGGCTGGTTGTCCTGCATCCAGGCCGATACCTGCGCCCGGAAATCCTTCAGTTCCTGTTCACTGACACTCATCGTCTGCTCATCCTTCCAGTCAAAGCCCGTATTGCCGCGCCGCGAGATCGCGCATGATCTCCTCCGAGCCCCCGCCGATCGCGTTGACCCGCACCTCCCGGTAAATCCGCTCCACCCGGTTGCCGCGCATATAGCCGATACCGCCGAGGACCTGCATCGCCTCCCGGGCGCAGAACTCCATGGTTTCGCTGGCCTGCACCTTGAGCAGGGCGATGTCCCCCGGGTTGGCATTGCCCGCCTCGATGGCCTCGTAGCAGATCCTGATATAGGCCTGGGTGGCATTCAGTTTCTGTTTCATCTGGGCAATCTTGTGGCGGATCACCTGGTGATCCGCGAGCCGCTTGCCGAAGGTCTTGCGCTCCCGGGCCCAGGCCACCGCCTCTTCCAGGCAGACCCGGCCCAGCGCTTCCATGCCGGCCGCCATGGCCATGCGCTCGGCGTTGAAATTGGTCATGATCACCAGGAAGCCCTGGTTTTCCTCGCCGATCAGGTTGCTTACCGGCACCCGCACATTATCAAAATACAGGGTGGCCGTGTCGGAGGCCCACCAGCCCTGTTTCCTGTCCAGCCGGGTGCGGCTGAAGCCCTCGGCATCGGTGGGAATCAGCAGCATGGAGACGCCTTTCGCCCCGGGGCCGCCGGTGCGCACCGCGGTGGACACCCAGTTGGCGCGCATGCCGCCGGTGATATACGTCTTGGAGCCGTTGACCACGAAGTGATCGCCGTCGCGCACCGCGGTGGTCGCCAACTGCGCCACGTCGGAACCGCCACCGGGCTCGGTAATGCCCAGGGAGATATGCTTCTCACCCGCCAGTACCGGCGGCGCCACCATGTCCTTCAGGGCCTGGCTGCCCCAGTTGATCACCGGCGGCAGGCCGATGCCGTGCACCATCAGGCTGGCGGGAATACCGCCCACGCCGATGCGGGCCAGCTCCTCGTTGGCGATCCAGCTGTGCCATACGTCGATGCCCTCTCTGGTGCCGCCAAACTCCTCCGGGTAGCCCAGGCCGAGCAGGCCCACCGCGGCGGCTTTTGGCCACAGCTCTATCGGGATGTGGCCCGCCTCGTCCCAGTCCTCGGCGTGGGGCATGATCTCAACATCGATAAAGCGGCGCAGCTGCGTGCGCCACTCATCGTGCTCGGGTCTGAGATTGGGGTTGGGCAGGCGCGCGCTGTCGAAATCCAGGGCCATGGGCGGGTTTCCTGTTGAGCCGGAACGAAGTGACCCTCGATTGTAAGGCCACAGCGCCGCCAACACACCGGCTTTGGTGCCAATGACTGGGGAAAAGGCGACAGGGTCTGACCTCAGGTCCTGGCCGGCGCCCCCCGCGACCCTATCTCCCGCATTATCGCCGCGTGCCGTGCGGCCGTGAGGGGAAACCTGCTGGAAATCACCACCGTGGCCGCGAACAGGACAAACAGCACCGGCCCCGACAGGACGGCCAGGCTCAGCACGGCTTCCGCGGGCACGTTCTCCGGTGTCGCGGCGCGGGGGAAGTGGATCAGGTCCAGGCCGATCCCCGCGAAGAAACTGCCCAGGCCGTAGCTGGCCTTGGTGGCGAAGGAGCGCGCCGCGAAAAACAGGCCCTCCTCCCGCTGCCCCGACAGCAGTTCACGCTCATCGATCACATCCGAGAGCATCGAGTCCAGCAGGATGATGTAGGCGATAAAGAACACCTGGGAAATACCATTCACGGCGAAGACAAAAGCGAACTTGCTTCCGGTCGTCAGCTGCTCCAGCAGGCCGGCGAAATAGAGCACCTGGGGTGAAAAGGCGAACAATCCGCCCGCGATGACGCACAGCGCCAGCGCGTTCTTCTTGTCAAAGCGGCGGGCCAGGCCTTGCGCCACGCCCGACGCGAAGATGATGCCGACCAGCACCGAGCCGGCCAGTCCCGCCAGCTGCTCCGGCCTGAATTCGAAAACATAGGTGGCGACATAGACCAGCAGGGTGGCGATAACCCCGGCCAGGGTGTTGAACACCAGCACCGAGACAAACAGGATGCGAAAGGAGTTCTGCTTCAGGGTCCGGAACACTTCGACAAATGCAAGCAGCACGCTGCTCCCGGAGCCGGCGGCGGCAGGCTTGCGCAGGCTCGGGATAGCGCTCCAGGTGCCGGCCACGCTGACGAGCATGCCGGCGGTTCCGATCACACCGCAGAACAGGCCGAAATTCGGGTAGCTGGCGCGGTTGAGCATGCCATTGCCAGTGGCTTCGGAAGACGGGAAAAACAGCGCAAACCCCGCCACGCTGGTGATAAGGATGCCGGCGTAGGTAAAAAACACCCGGTAGCCGATCAGGGAGGTGCGGCCGTGATAATCAGGCACAAGTTCGGCGCCCAGTGACAGGTGCGGCACAAAAAACAGGGTGAGCATCAGGCGCACGCTGATGGCGCCCCCCAGCATCCAGTAGAACAGGCCCATCTCACCCAGGCTCGCCGGGGGGCTGAACAGGGCGACGATGGCCACGCCGAAAGGGATCGCGCCGGCGAGCATGAAAGGATGGCGCCGGCCCCAGCGCGAGTGAAAGCGGTCGGACCACTGCCCCACCATCGGGTCGGTCACCGCGTCCACCACCAGTGCCAGCAGCGCCGCCAGGCCGGCGAGGCTGCCGGACAGGCCCAGTACCTGGTTGTAGTAAAAAAACAGGAAGGTACTGAAGGAAGCCTGCTTGACGCCATCGGACAGCTGGCCCACGCCGTAGCACAATTTGGTCGACAGGTTCACGGCGGGTCAGCTACTGCGCCTGGTTGCGGCGCAGGTAATCCGCCGCGCGCTCGGCTCTCCCGGCGTTGAAGCGGCCGGCAGCCACCTCCCCGGCCAGCAGTTGCAGGAACTTCGCAACGCCCAGCTGCGCCAGCATCGCGAAGGGGCCGGCATCGAGGTAAGTCCCTGTTTTCCAGGCGCGGTCGATGTCCGCCGGCTCGGCCACACCGGCTGCCGCCACCAGCGCCGCATTGCCGATCAGCGTCGCCAGCAGCGCGTCGTACAGCGGTTCGAGGCCGGCACCGGTGGCCAGGAAACCCGGCTGCTGGTAATGCGGCCCGGGGTAC
>JAOUDU010000101.1 GCA_029859085.1 Gammaproteobacteria bacterium
CAGCGCCTGCAGCAGGCCCTGGCCCTGGTAGCGCGCCCGGTTGACCAGGGATATCGCATCAAACTGGATGGCGAGTTCCAGCCGCCCCCCGGCCAGGGCGGTTAAGCCAGGGCAGGTCGAGGCTCCGCTGCAACTGGACGGCGCCTGGTTCAGTAGTGCCTACCGCGCGGCGGCGCGAGGGAACGCAGGCTGTTTTATACTGGCCCCAACAGATTATTCGAGGATAAACAGGCTATGACCGAAAACGGATACCGGAAGTGGGAATGTGTGATTTGCGGCTTCATCTACGATGAGGCTGAAGGCCTGGCCGAGGACGGCATCCCCCCGGGCACTCGCTTCGAGGATTTGCCCGAGGACTGGGAGTGCCCCGACTGCGGGATTTCCAAGGCCGATTTTGAACCGATGCCGGCCTGATTGCCGGTGATGCGAGCCTTTGTGCTGCGGGCCAGGGCAGCGCCTACCGACAGCCGCCAGCTGCTGGCGGCAGTAGGGCACGGCAGTCACTCCGAGGTCCTGGCACACACGCTGATGAATGCCATTTTTGTCGCCCAGTCCCATCGCGATGATGTTGTCGTTTTCCTGGTGCTGGAAAGCACCCGGGATTTCTCCCGCACAATTCGTTTTGACGCCGGTAAAATAGCCGATTTTGGCGGTTTTCACGAAAAGGCCCTGTTGCATAAGGTGGCTGTTGCCCTGGATGCATCCGCGGGGATGGGCAAGGAACAGGAGCGGCTGGTGGAATCCGGCATCAGCGTGCGCACCACCAGTTTCGAAAAGCTGGTACAGGAGTTGGCGCAGGAGTTTCAACTCTACGTGATGGACAAGAAAGGGACACCGATCAGGGAGCGGCAATTCGAGGACAAGGCCTGCTTCCTGCTGACAGACCACATCCCGATGCCGAGGAAGAGCTTCAACAGCCTCAGGCGTCTCGGGGCAGAGAACATCAGCCTCGGGCCGAAAATGCTGTTCGCCTCCCAGTGTGTGACATTGATCCACAATGAGCTGGACCTGCAGCGACACTGAGCCTATCGCAGCGCCAGGCGAATCAACTTGAACGACTTATTCCTGGCTGCAATCTCAATCCGTTTGAAATATTTTTCCGCCGCTCGCTCCAGCGGAATAAATTGGTTAACAACAAAAACGGCCATACCCTGCGCAGCCAGGAGGCGACTCGTCTGGCGCAGGAATTTATCCGTCAGTTGCGCATCCACGCTGAATCCCTGGTGGAAGGGCGGATTGCAAAGGATCAAATCGAAATCCGGCGCCACACCGCCGGCGCAGTCATCCGCCACGACCTCGACCTGCATCGCGTAATGGTTGGCATTTTCCTGCATCGCCAGCAGCGCCGCGGCGTTGTTGTCTGTGGCCGTGCGTCGCTCAAGCGGCATATCCCGCGTCATGATGCTGAGGTAGCCGTAACCGCAGCCCAGGTCCAGCAGGCTTGCCGGCGGGCCGGGAGCAGCCGATATGATCCCGGGCAGCCGCTCAACCAGGAAGGCGCTGCCCTGGTCGACCTTATCCCAGCCGAACAGTCCCGGCTTGCTGTAAAAATCGAGCTGGCTGGTCCTGATCAAACGCAATTGCGCATAATTTTTGTCGTCCAGGGCCGCCGATGTTCGGGCGCAGTCCCGCTTGACCAGATTACCGGTATACACATTGCCCACTTTCCTGGCGACGCCGTTGCCGAACAACTGTTTTGCCTTGTCGATATAGGTTTTTATGCCCTCATTTTTCAGGCCCGCCAGGACCAGTTCGCCACCGGGAGCCAGAAACCGGCGGGCTTCATTGATGATGTGGTGCACCACCGGTTTTTCCTTGGAAACACGGTAGACAGCGGTCTGGATCGAATCAGCTTCCAGCGTCGAAAAAGAAAAATCGGAGAATTGCGTCGCAAAGCCGAGTTCGCGGGCCCGCTGTGCCACATCGAAGCGGTTGGTGATGAGCGCGATATCATGCGCAGCCGTCACCGCCGATAGACCGTGCAGCGTGTTCTCGTCGGCGATCCACAGGCGACTGCCATTTCCGGCAGCATCCCGCCCGGGTCTCTGCAGGTAAGGTAATAACTGCTCGACGGCGGGGTCCTGCATCAGCTGATACTGCCCACTTCAGCGGGCGTCAGCGGCCGGTATTCGCCGGGGGCAAGGGCTGGATCAAGCGTGATTCCACTGATCTGCTCGCGGTGCAACCCGACCACCAGATTGCCCGTCGCGGCAAACATGCGCTTGACCTGGTGGTATTTTCCCTCGGATATCGTCAGCAGCACTTCCCGCCGGCACTCGCGACCGGTGACCTCGACAACAGCGGGCCGGGTTTCGCGTTTCTCGCCGCGCAGCAGAATGCCGGACTCAAGCCGGGCCGCGGCCCCTGCTGTAATCGGGTCGCGCAGCCGCACCCGATAGGTTTTGTCACAGCGATGTGCGGGACTGGTCAGGCGATGGTTCCATTCGCCGTCGTCCGTCAGCAGCAGCAGCCCCGTGGTGTCCATATCGAGTCGCCCGGCTATCTGCAGTTCCGTATGCCTCGGTTCACCCCGCAGCAGGTCGAGCGCCGTGGGGTGTGCGGCGTCGACGGTGGCGCTGACGCATCCCGCGGGCTTGTGCAGCATGAAGTAACGCGGGCGCACGGGCGCTACCGGTTGCCCATCGAGGGTAACACTGTCGGCGTCCCCCAATGCCATGCTGGCGCTGGTGGCGGTGATGCCGTTCACGCGCACCCGCTGCGCCCTGATGGCAAGGCGGGTTTCGGAACGCGAAAGCGCAGTGCTGTTGCTGATCAGTCTGTCGAGACGCAAACCGGTTTACCTTCATGTAAGCAATCAACGGATGCAGTGAAAACGCCGGGTGTCCGCGAGGGAAGCCTGCAGGCCCCAATTGGAACATAATTTTTGAATTCGGGGGTAGTTTTGGCGGTCGCCCTGCCACTGGGCCATCAGCTGCGAAGGCGCTGCGCGGTTGACTCGCGCATAACAGTAGGCGGAGTATAGCGCCGCTGGTAAGGAGCGATAATTCACCCCGCAGGAGAATCCGGAATATGAAAACGCGTATGCTGATGATTGCGATGCTGGCACTGTGGGCCAGTGTCAGCGCCGGGGCCGAGCCGGTTGCCGACCCCAGGCCCATGCAGGGCGTGCCACCCAGCCGGGAATCCCAGGTCACCATGGCGAATTATCGCGACTACCCCATGAGCCGCTGGGCGTTTCGCAATGCCGGGGCGGTGCTGCACACGGTGATGGTGCCGCGGCAGGGCGATATTCACCGGCTTCCCGGGCCGCTGCGCCCGGAACTGGGGGAGCGCGTTGTCACTGACCCGCAGGGGCAGCAGCTGAGCTTCGACGCCTTGTTCGAGGCGAATTACGCCGACGCGGTGCTGGTGATGCAGGGCAGCCGGCTGCTGCACGAGGCCTATTTCCACGAATTCAATGAACACAGCCAGCACATCTGGTTCTCCATGACCAAGTCACTGGCGAGTACCCTGTTCGGCCTGCTGGTGACCGAGGGCAAGGTCGACCTGGACGCCTCACCGGCGAAGTACATTCCCGAGCTGAAAGGCAGCGGTTTCGAGCGTGTGACCATCCAGCAGGTGCTGGACCACGCAACCGCCATCGACTTTCACGAGAACTATACGGATACAGGCTCGGATTTTTTCCGCTTTTACGCGCCAGCGCTGAACCTCGGCTGGATGCCCGGGGCAGCGGATGTCCAGCCGGACAAAGCCGAAATCTACGGGGTGCAGGATTTCCTCGTGCATTTCGTCAAGCCCGATCCGGCGCTGCTGCCCGGCGAAGCCTTCGATTACAACTCCAGCAATGCGGATGTGCTCGGCTGGCTGATCGCGAGGATCAGCGGCCAGACCTTCCAGGATTTCCTGCAGCAGAACCTGTGGGCGAAGCTGGGAACGGAGCACGACGCCTACCTGGCGGTGGACCGGGCCCTGGTGCCGGTCGCCACCGGGGGTATGAATACCACCCTGCGCGATGCGGCGCGCTTCGGCATGATGATCCGCGACCGCGGCGAGTTCGGCGGACAGCAGGTCATCCCCGCCCGGTGGGTGGACGCGACGCTGGATGTGAGCGACAAGCTCAAGGCCAATATGAAGGCCAATCCCAAGTACAGCGAGGAGTCCTGGTCGGCCTACCATAATATGTGGTGGATCCTCGACGCCGACGCCGGTGAATACTGCGCGGTGGGCATCCACGGCCAGGTGATCTATATCAATCGCAGGGCGGACACGGTCATGGTGTGGTTTTCCAGCCAGCCGGTGGCATCCGCTGCCCGCAACCCCGGTTTTCGCGCCAAGCTGGCAGCGGCGAGGCAGCTGGCGGTAGACCTGACCCGCAAGCCCGGCCTGTGACCGGGGATCCGCCTGGCGAATTCACCGCCGCACGCGCCCGGCCGGTTCGCACTTAGTATCACAGCCCGGTTCGGTTAAACTGGCCAGTCAGTTTTTGCATCGGTGTTGCTGGAATGAATGTAATCGCGGGACGGCTCGAGGCCGTGCGGGAACAAATGCGGGCGGCGGGCTACCAGGCGCTGGTGGTGCCGCGGGCCGACGAGTACCTGGGGGAGTATATCCCGGCCCACAACGAGCGCCTGCGCTGGCTGTCCGGATTCACCGGCTCAGCCGGCTTCGTTATCGTAACCCTGGAGCGAGCCGCCATTTTTGTCGATGGCCGCTACACGGTGCAGGTGCGCCGGGAGGTGTCGGCGGAGCTGTTCGACTACCTGCGCCTCGGCGATGACCCTCACGCCGACTGGCTGGCGGGGCAGCTGCCCCGGGGCGCGGTTGTGGCCTGCGACGCGCGCATGCACGGCCTGCGCTGGTATCGCGATACCGCGTCCGCCCTCACTGCGGCCGGCCTGCAACTGGAACCGACGAAAAACAACCTGGTGGATGCCTGCTGGCGGGACCGGCCGGCGCCGCGGGTGGCGCCGGCCCTGCTGCTGGCGGAGCAATACACCGGCGAATCCAGTGCCGCCAAGCGCCAGCGCATCGGCGCGGCGGTGGCGGCCAGGGGGGCCGACGCGGCGCTGGTGTTCGCGCCGGACTCGGTCAGCTGGCTGCTCAACATCCGCGGCACCGACATTCCGAAACTGCCGGTGGTGCAGGGCATGGCCCTGCTGGAAACCGACGGCCGCTTGACCCTGCTGGTCGATCCGGGCCGCATCCCCGAGGGCTTTGCCGCCCACGTGGGCGAGGGGGTGACGGTGCTGCCGGAGACGGAAGCCGCCGCGGTGCTGGCCGGCTACCGGGGGCGCAGGGTGCTGGCGGACCCGGATACCGCCAACGCCTGGAGCCAGCTCGCGCTGGAACAGGGGGGCGCGACCCTGCAACCGGGCGCCGATCCCGTGCTGTTGCCCAAGGCCGGCAAGAACGCGGTGGAAATCCTGGGCGCGCGCAATGCCCATATCCGGGACGCGGTGGCGGAGATCCGCTTCCTGGCCTGGCTGGACGCCGAGGTGGACGCGGGCCGCCTGCATACAGAGAACGAACTGGCTGACCGGCTGCTGGCTTTTCGCGCCGGGGGGGACCTGTTCCGGGACGTGTCCTTCGATTCCATTTCCGCCGCGGGTGGCAATGCCGCCATGTGCCACTACAACCACCTCAACGTGGCCACTCCCGCCCGGCTGACCATGGACAGCGTCTACCTGATCGACAGCGGCGGCCAGTATCTCGATGGCACGACGGATATCACCCGCACAGTGGCGATCGGCGATCCCGGTGCCGATATCCGCCGCATGTTCACCCTGGTCCTCAAGGGACATATCGCACTCGATATGGCCCGCTTCCCGGCGGGCACCACCGGCTCGCAACTCGATATACTGGCGCGCCAGTTTCTCTGGCAGGCCGGTTACGACTATGAGCACGGGACCGGTCATGGCGTGGGGGTATTCCTCAGCGTCCACGAGGGGCCGCAGCGGATCGCCAAGGCGCCCAACACCATCGCCCTGCAGCCGGGCATGATCGTCAGCAACGAACCCGGCTATTACCGTGCCGGTGAATTCGGCATCCGCTGCGAGAACCTGGTGGTGGTGCGGGAATCGGTGCGGGATGGCGGTGACCTGCCCATGCTGGAATTTGACGCGATTACCCTGGTGCCTTTCGACCTGCGCCTGGTGGAGGCCAGCCTGATGACCGCGGCCGAGCTGGCCTGGCTCAACGACTACCACCAGCGGGTGGCGGCGACGATAGGCCCCTTGCTGGCGGAGGGCGGCGACCGGGAGTGGCTGCAACGGGCGACCCGCCCCCTGGTTGCCTGAACCTGTTGCCGCCGGCACCGCGGCGGCTGATTCCCTGCGCCTAATTGTGTAGACTGGGCCCATAACAACAACGCCAGTGGAAACAACTATGTCTGCAGCAGGTGGCGCCACGGCGCACTGGTCATCCCGGTTTTCCTTCCTGATGGCCTCGGTGGGCTTCGCGGTCGGCCTGGGTAATATCTGGCGTTTTCCGTATGTTACCGGCGAGAACGGCGGCGCCGCCTTTGTCCTCATCTACCTGGCCTGCGCGTTCGGCATCGGGGTGCCGATCCTGATGGCAGAGATATTGATCGGTCGGCGCGGGCAGGGCAGCCCGCCGTCCGCCATGGCGACGGTCGCGACAGCCAGCGGCAGGTCACGCCAGTGGAAATGGGTGGGCGGCATGGGCTTGCTGGCGGCCTATACCATTTCAATTGTCTACGCCGTCGTGGTCGGTTGGGTGCTGTGGTACCTGTTCAAGGCCGCAACTACGGGCTTTGTCGGTGTCGATGGCCCGGTTGCCGCGGCTGAATTCAGCGCGGTGTTGAATGACAACCTCGGCATGCTGTTCTGGACGCTGGTGGGCCTGGGCATCACCGGGTTCATCATTTTTTCCGGAGTGAAAAAGGGCATCGAGCGGGCGGTCGACGTGATGATGCCGATGATGTTCGTGCTGCTGCTGGGGTTGGCAACCTACAATTACTTCACCGGCGGTTTCCAGGAGGCGGTTGCCTGGCTGTTCACACCGGATTTCAGCAAGATCGGGCCCGGCACCGTGCTGGCGGCTATTGGCCAGGCATTTTTCTCCTTCAGCGTGGCCATGGGCGGGATGATGACGTACGGCTCCTACCTGCCCCGTTCCATATCCATCGCCCAGTCGGTGCTCATTATCGCTATCGCGGACACCGGGGTCGCGCTGCTGGCCGGGCTGGTGGTTTTCCCGGCGGTCTTTCACAACGGTCTCGACCCCGCGGCGGGAGCCGGCCTGATTTTCCAGACCCTGCCGGTGGCGTTTGCCCAGATGCCGGGGGGTTATCTGTTCAGCATCCTGTTCTTCGTCGTGCTGGCGGTGGCCGGCATCACCTCCCTGGTGGGCCTGGTGGAGACTGTCACCCAGTGGGTGGAAGAGCGTTTTGGCATTGCCCGGCACAAGAGCGCGCTGCTGGTGGTGGGCTCCGTCGCGGTGCTGAGCCTGCTCAGTTCCCTGTCCTACAATGTCATGGGCGAGATGGACATGGGGGGCAGGAATTTCAATGACATCATGGACTACTTCTCCAACCAGATCCTGTTGCCCGTGGGCGGAATGCTGATCGCGGTATTCGCCGGCTGGGTGATGAAGAAAGAGGCCAGCCGCGACGAGTTGACCACGCTCAATGCCTTTGGCTACGAGACCTGGCACTTCCTGATCCGTTTCGTGGTGCCGCCGGCGCTGCTGGTGATTTTCGTTGCGGGGGTGTTTGGCTAAAGCACCGGTGCGAACAGCCGGGCCACAGCCATCGCGATCGGGAACCAGGCCGGTTTGTTCTCCATCTCCTCCAGGCTGACCTGGCGGCTGCGCCGCAGGTCGGCCTGCAACATCTGGTCCACCTGCGCCGCGAATACCGGGTCGTCCACCAGCAGCGTAATCTCGAAGCTGAGCCGGAACGAGCGGTTGTCGAAATTGGCGGTGCCGACCCCGGCGATGTGGTCGTCCATCAGCAGCACCTTCTGGTGCATGAAGCCCCCCTGGTAGCGGTAGAACTTCACCCCGGTCGGCAGCA
>JAOUDU010000102.1 GCA_029859085.1 Gammaproteobacteria bacterium
CGAAAGACAGTCCAGCGAAAGACAGTCCAGCGAAAGACAGTCCAGCGAACACCACGACGCCATCCACTCGATGATGCGGCAGATGGCGAGATCCGTTATCGGCCAGGAGGAGGTGGTGCGAACCCTCACCCTGGCCCTGCTGTGCAATGGCAACGTGCTGCTCGAAGGCCTGCCCGGCACCGCCAAGACCCGCTCCATCAAGACCCTGTCCCGGGTGCTGCAGGCCGGGCTCGGGCGGATCCAGTTCACCCCGGACCTGCTGCCTTCGGACGTCACCGGCAGCGAGATCTACCAGGACAGGCACGGCGAGTCGGAACTGACGTTCCAGCCCGGACCCATTTTCAGCGAGCTGGTGCTGGCGGACGAGATCAACCGCGCCCCGGCCAAGGTGCAGTCAGCCCTGCTGGAGGCGATGGAGGAGCGCCAGGTCACGGTGGCGGGCAAGACCTACAAGCTGCCGGAGCTGTTCATGGTGCTGGCCACCCAGAACCCCATCGAGCAGGAGGGCACCTATCCCCTGCCGGAGGCCCAGATGGACCGCTTCCTGATGAAAATATCCGTGGACTACCCCCGGGCCGAGGCCGAACTGGCGATCGTGCGGATGCTGCAGGAGGAAGAGGGCGGCCAGGGCAATACCCTGGAAATGATATCCCAGGACAACATCTTCGCCGCCCGCGGAGTGATTCAGCAGATGCGGGTGTCCGCACCGGTGGAGCAGTACATCGTCGACCTGGTGATGGCGACCCGCCACCCGGGCGAGTTCGGCGACAAACTCGGCAACTGGATCGATTCCGGCTCCAGCCCCCGGGCGAGTATCGCCCTGCACCGCACCAGCCGCGCCAGCGCCTGGCTGGACGGCCGCGACCACGTGACCCCGGACGATGTGCGCTCAGTGCTGCACGCTATCATGCGCCACCGCCTGATCATCAGCTACGACGCGCTGGCGGACCAGGTCACGCCCGATGCGATCATCGACGAGATCATCAGACAGGTCGCCGTGGGCTGAGCCAGTGAACGGCACCCCGAGCGACGACATCTACACCAGCCTGCAGTCGTTGATGCGGCTGCGCTACAGCGCGCGGGGCTTCAGCTACCTGCCCCACCAGCCGGTGCGCTCCCTGCTCAGCGGCCGCAAGCGGTCGCGCCTGCGCGGGCGCGGCCTCGATTTTGACGAGCTGCGCCAGTACCGTCCCGGGGACGACATTCGCACCATGGACTGGCGGGTGACCAACCGCACCGGCAAACCCCATGTGCGGGTGTACACCGAGGAGCGCGACCGGCCGGTCATCGTGATGGTGGACCAGCGCCTGCCGATGTTCTTCGGCAGCCGGTGGAAAATGAAATCGGTGATCGCCGCGGAAGTGGCCGCCCTCACGGCCTGGCGGGTGCTGGCCGTGGGCGACCGGGTCGGCGCCATCCTGTTCAATGACACGCGCAGCCTGGAGATCAAGCCCACCCGCAACCAGCGCAAGGTCATCGGCTGGCTGGGGGACCTGGCGGCGATGAACAACGAGCTCTCGGTGGCGCCGGGACACAACAGCAACGCGGCCGGTCTCAGCGACGCCCTGCGCCTGCTGGAGCGCAGCATCGGCCATGACTACCTGGTGGTGCTGGTCTCCGATTTCCACGGCTGGAACGACGCCGCCCTCAATTCGATCTGCCGCATCAACCGCCACAACGACATGATCTGCGCCCTCGTCTACGACCCGCTGGAGCGCGACATCTCGGGCGCCAGCGCACTGGTGGTGAGCGACGGCAAATTCCAGCTGGAGATCGACCCCCAGAAGCAGGAGCTGGGCAAGAAATTCGAGGCGAGTTTTGAAAGCTCCGTCGCCTGGGTCCAGGGCGAGCTGAAACGCCACGATATCCTGGTCATGCCGGTGGACACGGTCACACCGGTTACCCGCCAGCTGCAGGAGAAGCTCGGCGGCCAGAGGGTGTTGGCGTGAGCGTGCCGCAATGAGCGCCCCGCCCCTGCCCGGGTCCTTCGGCAATTACGCCCTTGGGGATTTTGTCGAGCTGGTCGCACCCGCGGACGTCAGCTGGTGGCCGCAAACCGCGGGCTGGTGGTGGCTGGGAGCATTGCTGGCGGGATTTGCCGCCTGCCGCGGCTGGCGGCACCTGCGCCTCTGGTACCGCAACCGCTACCGCCGCGAGGCCGCCGCGCGCCTGCAGCGGCTGGCGGATGCGCCGGGCGGGGAAATCCCGGTGGCGGATATCAATCGCCTGCTCAAGCTGGCTGCGCTGGTGGCCTATTCCCGGGAGCGGGTCGCCCGCCTGTCCGGGGAGGAGTGGGTCGAATTCCTCAACCGCCAGTGCGCCGCGCCACCCTTCTCGCCCGAGCAGGGCCGCCTGCTGGCCCTGGCCACCTACACCGGCGGCATGATCGGGTCGGACAACGGCCGGCAATTGATCGCGGCCAGCCTGGCCTGGGTGCACGAGCACGGGAATCCCGCCGATGATTGAGCTGGCACACCCCTGGGCCCTGGCGCTGCTGGCGCTGCCCCTGCTGATGCGCCTGCTGCCCGCCTACAGGGAGAGCCGTGACTCAGTCCGGGTACCGTTCTTCAACAAGCTGGTGGAATTGAGCGAGCAGCGTCCCGAGACCGGGGCGATGGTGCTGCGCCGGGACCGGGCCCAGCATTTCCTGGTGAACTTCATGTGGCTGTGCCTGGTGCTGGCGGCGGCAAAACCCGAGTGGATAGGGCCGCCGATCGAACAGCAGAAATCCGGGCGCGACCTGATGATCGCCGTCGACCTCTCCGGCTCGATGGCAACGGCTGATTTCACCCTGCCCGACGGCAGCACCGTGGACCGGCTGGAGGCGGTGAAATACGTCCTGGCCACCCTGGGGGACCAGCGCGCCTCGGACCGGCTTGGCCTTATCGTCTTCGGCAATGCGCCCTACCTGCAGAGCCCGTTCACCGAGGATCACAAGGTGTGGGCGCAGTTGCTGGCCGAGACCGAGATCGGCATGGCGGGCCAGAGCACCGCCTTCGGCGACGCCATCGGCCTCGCCATCAAGCTGTTCCTGGAGAGCGACTCCGACAACCGGGTGCTGATCATTCTCACCGACGGCAACGATACCGGCAGCATGGTGCCACCGGTGGATGCCGCCACGGTGGCCGCGAGCCATGGCATCCGCATCTACACCATCGCCATCGGCGATCCCGCCTCGGTGGGGGAGGAGGCACTGGACACCGCTACCCTGCAGCGGGTATCCGAACTGACCGGCGGGCGCTATTTCCAGGCATTCGACCGGCTCGAGCTGGCAAAGGCCTACGAGGCAATAAGCGAACTCGAGCCCGAGTTGTACGAGACCATCAGCTTCCGCCCCCGCCAGAGCCTGCACTGGGTACCGGTCGGCGTGGCCCTGCTGCTGTACCTTTGCTACCACAGTTTCGGTGCCTGGCAGACCTGGCGCCGCCTGGGGGCCGCGCGTGCTGCCTGATCTCGGCAGCCTGGAGTATTTCCATTTCCTGCGCCCGGCCTGGGCGCTGGTCATCATTCCCTGGCTGGTAATAACCCTGGTCCAGAACCGGCGCCAGGCCAGCCGCGATATGTTCGGCGGCATCATCGCGCCGCACCTGCTGGAGCACCTGCGTATGCAGCGGTTCGAGCAGCGCTGGCTCAACCCGGTCAACTTTACCAAGGTCTTGATGGTCTTCCTGCTGGTGCTGCTGATGGGGCCGACCTGGCGCCAGCAACCGTCCCCGCTGAACCAGGACGAGGCGGCGCTGGTGATCCTGCTGGACGTGTCCAGCTCCATGCAGCAGACCGATATCCAGCCCAGCCGCCTGCAGCGCGCGAAGCAGAAAATAAGCGACCTGCTGGCCCTGCGCCCCGACAAGAAGGCGGCGCTCATTGTCTACGCCGGCAGCGCCCATACCGTGCTGTCCCTCACCGCTGACCGGGAAATACTCAGCCAGTACCTGGCGGCCATCGCCCCGGCGATCATGCCCCGGGCCGGCAAGTTCCCCGAGTACACCCTGCCGCTGGTGGCCCAGGTACTGCGGGAATCCGATGCTCCCGCCACGGTGGTGATGTTCACCGACGGCCTGGGGTCGGACAGTGCCGGCGCCTTCGAGCAATGGTTCAAACAATCCGGGGACCAGCTGCTTGTCGTGGGCGTGGGCACCGAGCGGGAAGAGGAGGGGCTGGCACCGCTGGAGCGGCGCTCACTCGAGCAGCTGGCCAGCGCCACCGGCGGCAGCTACCTTGACATCACCGTCGATGACAGCGACGTGCGCCGGCTCAACCGCCGCATCGACAGCCACTTTGTGGTGATCCAGGACAGCGCACTGCCCTGGCTCGACAGCGGCTACGTGCTGGTGTTCCCGGCGATGGCACTGTTCCTGATGTGGTTCCGCCGGGGCTGGACCCTGACCTGGGCGTGGCTGCTGGTGCCGCTGCTGGTGGCGGGCAGTCCCGGCCCGGCCCAGGCCCAGGCGGAGGCACCCGTTGCGGCTGCCGAAACCCGGGAAGCGCCCACGGCGAGCAGCCTGCATTCACCCCTCCAGTGGTTTGCCGACCTGTGGCTGAGCGCTGACCAGCAGGGCCGCCTGCTGCTGCAGTGGGGCGAGTACCGGGCCGCCGCGACCCGGTTTGATGACCCGATGTGGAAGGGGCTGGCCTACTATTACGCCGAGGACTTCATGCTCGCGGCGGAATATTTTTCCCGCAGCGACAGCGACGACGCCCTGTTCGACGAGGCCAACGCCCGGGCCCACGCCCGCGACTATGTGCGGGCGGTCAATCGCTACGATCGCCTGCTGGCGCGCAACCCGGATTACCCCGGTGCCCGCCACAACCGCGAACGGGTGCAGGAATTGATCGACGAGATCAACCGGCTCAGCGAGAGCCAGCAGGAGGAGTCGGGCGTCAGTGGCGAGGACAAGGAACTGGGCAGCGATGACGCCATCCCCGCCCAGGGGGCCGATGAAATCACCTGGGAACAGGCCGAAACCGTCAAGCTGACCGCGCAGCAGATCCTGGAAGACCCCGCCACCGGCGAGATGTGGCTGCGCAGCGTGCAGCAGGACCCGTCCAATTTCCTCGCCATCAAGTTCGGCATGCAGTTGCAGGATCGGGAGGGCGCGCGATGACGCGATGCGCCGGTCATTCCGCGCTGCGCGCGCTGCTGCTGGCGCTGCTGCTGGCCGCCGCCGGCGCCGGCCACGGCGCCGCACCGACCCTGCGGGAACTGCTCGACTCCGGGCACCTGGAGCTGCAGGCGGAGCTCACCCCCGCCGGCACCCTTGTCCCGGGCCAGAAGCTGACCCTGGGCCTGACCATCGCCACCGATCGCTGGTTCAGCGGCGGTACCCGCATCAGCCTGCCGGAGGTGCCGGGGCTGGTCATCCTGCAGACCGAGCAGTTTGCCACCAATGCCAGTGAGCTGCGGGGGGAGCAGAGCTGGGTGCTGCAGCACTGGACCCTGGACGTCTACCCGCAGCGGGCGGGGGAGTTCACGATCCCGCCCGTCAGCGCCCGGGTGAAGGTCAATGCCGGAGACGCCGGCGATGTAGAGGGCGCGCTGGCGAGCCCACCCGTCACGTTCACCGTTACCCTGCCGGCGGCGCTGGCCGGGGTGGAGCAGTGGGTGGCGGCGCCGGAATTCAGCGTCAGCCAGCGTTTTGACCGGTCACTCGAGGGCCTGCAGGTGGGGGATGCGTTCGAGCGGGAGATTGTGTTCGAGGCCAGTGACGTCATGGCCATGATGTTGCCGGCACTCACTCCCCGGGACATTCCCGGGCTCGCGGCCTACCCGGCGCCGCCGGTGCTCGACAACAGCAATAACCGCGGCCAGACGCGGGCGAGCCGCAGGCAGCGGATCAGCTACGTGGTGGAGGCCGAGGGCAATTACCGCCTGCCGGCCGCGGACTTTTTCTGGTGGGACACCGGCCGCGGCGAACTGCAGGTGCTGTCGCTGCCTGCCACCGACATTACTGTGGGATCCGGTGTGGGAGCCGCGACCACCGCCACCGGCTCCCGGGCAGTGACGCCGCGGCAAATGCTGCTCGCCACGGCGGGCCTGGTGCTGCTGGCTATCCTGTTCCGGCTGGCCCGGCGCCTCCTGCCGGAGGTGCCGCTGGCCCGCTGGGCGTCGGCCCTGGCCTGGCCCTGGCGGAAGATTCAGCAGCTGCGCAGACCTGCGCTGCCGGAGCGGCTCAACCCCGGTGGTAGCGCTGGGGAATAAACGGCATCGGCGTCACCGCCACCGGCACGTGCGTGCCGCGCACATCGACCGCGAGGGCAGTGCCGGGTTCACCCAGCGCCCGCTCGACATAGGCCATCGCGATGGGGCCGCCCACGGTGGCACCAAAGCAGGCGGAGCAGATGGTGCCCACCTGCCGCCCCTGTCCATCCAGTACCGCCTGGCCCTCCCGCACCGGGCGCTTGCCCTCGACCGCGAGGCCCACCCGGCGCAGCGGAGTCCCCGCGGCCATGCGCTGGAAAATCACGTCCGCCCCGGGAAAGCCCCCCGGGCGCACGCCGTCGGCGCGGCGCGCCCTGGATATCGACCAGGTCAGGCCGGCCTGGACCGGGTCGATATCCGGCGCCAGCTCGTGGCCGTAAAGGCAGAGCCCGGCCTCCAGCCGCAGGGAATCCCGCGCACCCAGGCCGATAGGCCGGACCGGCGTGATCGCGAGCAGGCGTCGCGCCAGTGCTTCCGCCCGGGCTGCGGGGACAGAGATTTCAAACCCGTCCTCGCCGGTGTAGCCCGAGCAGGTCACGTAGACATCGACCCCGTCGATGGTTGCGGCGCAGCCCTGCATGAATACCAGCCCGGCGGCCGCCGGGCAGAGGCCGCGCATCACCTCCCGCGCCGCGGGGCCCTGCAGGGCCAGCAGGGCCTGCTGGTGTAACACCGTCAGCCGCTGGCCGCTCAGGTGGGCCTCGAGGTGGGCGAAGTCCTGCTGCTTGCAGCCGGCGTTCACCACCAGGAAGAATTTATCCCCGGCCCAGCGGGTGATGATGAGGTCGTCCAGCACGCCGCCCCGCTCATTGGTAAAAAGGGCGTAGGTCTGGCGGTTCAACCCGAGCCCGGCGATATCCACCGGCACCAGGGATTCCAGCATTTCCGCGGACCCGGGACCTTCCACGATCACCTGCCCCATGTGTGACACATCGAACAGTCCCGCTGCGGCGCGGGTGTGCAGGTGTTCCCTGAGGATGCCGGTGGGGTACTGCACGGGCATGTCGTAGCCGGCGAACGGCACCATCCTGGCCCCGAGCTCCCGGTGCAGGGCATCCAGCGGTGTGGTCAACAGGGTCATGGTTCAGTCCTCCGCCGGGGCCGGCACAATCAATATGGGCGCCACTCTAACCACCGGGCACAGTGCACGCAAGGCGACCGGGCTTGGTGGAAGCGCCCGACGCGGGGATAATCCGGGTTTTCACACCACGCGGGACATGCCGGCGGTGACAGACAGCGGTAACAGGGTAAAGACCATCAGCCTGATCGGCATGCCCGGTGCCGGCAAAAGCACCGTGGGCGTGGTGCTTGCCAAACTGGGTGGCCTGCGCTTCGTCGACACCGACCTGGATATCCAGGTGCGCGCCGGCGCCACGCTGCAGCAGATCCTCGAGCGCGACGGCTACCTGCGCCTGCGCGCCCTCGAGCAGGACGTGCTGCTGTCCATCGACCTCGCAGGGGCGGTGATCGCCACCGGCGGCAGCGCCGTCTACAGCGAGCCCGCCATGCAGCGGCTGAAGGCCGCCGGCCCCGTGGTATACCTCGAGGTCGACCTGGCCACCCTGCAGCGCCGGGTCGCGGTGGCGCCGATGCGGGGCATCGCCTGTGAGGCCAACAAGTCCTATGCGGATATACATGCCGAGCGGACCCCGCTCTACCGGCACCATGCCGATATCACGGTGGATGCCGGCAGCGGCACCGCGGAAACCGTG
>JAOUDU010000103.1 GCA_029859085.1 Gammaproteobacteria bacterium
CAGTTCCTGTTCGCAGAAGTGCCGGCGCAGTTCCAGGGTGGAGAAATCGAGAAAGCCGAAGTTGACGGGCTTCTTGATCTTGTAGGCAAACTCGCCGCAGAGGATCACCCAGGATATGTGGGTTTCGCGCAATATGGCCCCGCCGCAGGGATGGCTGAAAGCCCCTGGTCGCATCAACTGCTGCAGTGTGCTGCTGTCCATCATCGCGTCCGGTTTGTGTCGCTGTCCCGTCCCGGGACGTTACCACCGTGCGGGAGGGGCTGTACATGGAGTGGGTATTAGGGATGCAATTTATTGCACTGCCCCGGCGCGGCATCCCGGCCGCCGGGCGGCCTTACCTGTCGCCATATCAGGCGGGTTTTTCCGACCCGGCCGCCGGGACCGAATTTAATTGTTTTTGGGGCTTGCAATCCGTTTTCAAACCACTGAGTATATATACAGTAGTATTACTGGACGACCACAGGAGATCGCAACAATGGAAGCCAATAAAGTCAAAGCGCTGGAAGCTGCACTGAGCCAGATTGATCGCCAGTTCGGCAAGGGAACGGTCATGCGGATGGGGGACCAGCCGCGGGTTGTGATGCCCTCCATCTCCACCGGTTCACTGGGCCTGGATATTGCCCTGGGTATCGGCGGCCTGCCCAAGGGCCGCATCTGCGAGATCTACGGGCCGGAGTCATCGGGCAAGACCACCCTGACCCTGCAGGTGATCGCCGAGGCCCAGAAGGCCGGCGGTACCGCGGCCTTTATCGACGCCGAACATGCGCTGGACCCGATCTACGCCGAGAAGCTCGGTGTCAGGGTGGAGGACCTTATCATGTCCCAGCCCGATACCGGTGAACAGGCACTGGAAGTGGCTGAGATGCTGGTGCGTTCCGGCGCGGTGGACGTACTGGTGATCGATTCGGTTGCCGCCCTGACCCCGCGGGCTGAAATCGAGGGCGAGATGGGCGATTCCCATGTCGGCCTGCAGGCCCGCCTGCTCAGCCAGGCCATGCGCAAGCTTACCGGCGCCATCAAGCAGACCAACTGCCTGGTTATTTTCATCAACCAGATCCGGATGAAGATCGGTGTCATGTTCGGCAACCCCGAAACCACCACCGGCGGCAACGCCCTCAAGTTCTACTCCTCGGTGCGCCTCGATATCCGCCGCACCGGCGCGGTCAAGGACGGCGACGAGGTCGTGGGTAACGAGACCCGCGTCAAAGTGGTGAAAAACAAGGTGGCGCCACCCTTCAAGCAGGCTGAGTTCCAGATCATGTACGGCAAGGGCATCTACCATATGGGCGAAGTTATCGACTGGGGTGTGAAGCTGAATCTGGTCGACAAGTCCGGCGCCTGGTATGCCTACAAGGGCGACAAGATAGGCCAGGGCAAGGCCAACGCGGCCAAGTTCCTGGAGGACAACCCGGCATTGGCAAGTGAGATCGAAACCCAGATCCGCACCCAGATGCTCAGCCAGGAAGTGCCGCCTGCCAGGGGCGCCGTCGCTGCCGCCGCCGCGGATGACGAGGACATTACCGCCGACCAGGAGTAATCCTGCTCGGCAGGTGACACCAGATTGCTGCACGCTTTCTTACAGGTGCCGGGAACCCGCTTATCTCCCCGAACAGCCCCGGCGCCTTTTTTTCGATGACTGACACCGACTCCCCACTGATCAATCCGGCGGATATACGCCGGGCGGCGATGAACCTGCTGGCAAGGCGGGAGCATTCCCTGGGCGAGTTGCGCCAGAAACTGCGGCGTCATTTTGACGATGAGACCCTGGTGGAAACCCAGTTGCAGAAACTGGTGGAGGAGAATCTCCAGAGCGATGACCGCTACGCCGAGAGTTTCGCCCGCTTGCGTGCGCTGCGGGGCTACGGCCCGGCCCGGGTGCGGCAGGAAATGCGTGAAAAATCCATCTCTGACGCAGCTGTCGCCAGGGCCTTTGAAGCCGCGGCCCTGGACTGGTGGGCATTGGCCGAAGCGGTTTTCCGCAAGAAATTCGGCGCGCCGGGGCAGGTGGACCTGAAGGAGAAGGCCCGGCGCATCCGCTTTATGCAATACCGCGGCTTTTCCGCCGATCACTACCAGCACCTGGTGGGCGACTGAATGGCTTTGCCGGTTGCCTGATCGGGCCTGTGGGTTACAATCCGGGTTGTTCCGATTCCCGCGGCGGGTGAGCCGCACTACCAAACAGCAGGAGCTCCGCTGCAGATGGCAACGATTACCTTTCTCGGAGCGGCCCAGGAGGTCACCGGTTCCTGCCACATGCTGGAAGGCCCCGGAACGGGCCGTGTGCTGCTCGACTGCGGTATGCACCAGGGCGGCGATGCGGTAGAGCGCATCCAGGACGAGCAGTTTCCCTTCGATCCGGCCTCTATCGATGCAGTGGTGTTGTCCCATGCCCATCTCGATCATTCGGGCCTGCTGCCCCGACTCCGCCACGAGGGGTTCAGCGGCCCGGTCATTTGTACCCGGGCCACCGCCGAGCTGCTGGAAATAATGCTGAATGATTCGGTCGGCCTGTACCTGCGGGACCTGGAGCGGACCAATGTCCGCAATGCGAGGCAGGGCCGGCCGCTACTGGATCCAATCTATACCATGGACGATGTCGAGGCGGTGCTAAAACAATGTGACGGCCATCGCTACCGCGAAAGCGTACCGCTGGGGGAGAGCGCCTCGGTCTGTTTTTACGACGCAGGGCATATCCTGGGATCCTCCATCGTCGAGATCACCCTGCGGGAACATAACGAGGAAAAGGTCCTGGTTTTTTCCGGCGACCTGGGCAAGGCCGACTCGGCGCTGATGAACGAACCCACCAGCCTGACCCGGGCCGACCTGCTGCTGGTTGAGAGCACGTATGGCGACCGTGACCACCGCGGCGAGCAGGACACGGTGGTACAACTGCGCGACATCCTGCGGGAAACCTGGCAGGCGGGTGGCAACGTGATGATACCCGCCTTCGCGGTGGGGCGTACCCAGGACCTGCTGTTCCACCTCGGGTGCCTGCATCACGATGGCGAGCTGGACAACTGGCAGGTGTTCCTGGACAGCCCCATGGCCATCGCGGTAACCCGTGTATACGACCGCTGGCTGAAATTGCTCGATGGGGACGATATACGCCACCTCAGCGATGCCCATAAAAGTTCCCTGGAGAACTTCCTGCCCACGCTCAACCTGGCGTCCGGCACCGACGAGTCAATGGCTATCAACCGTATCAAGAGCGGCGCCATTATTATCGCCGGCAGTGGCATGTGTACCGGCGGCCGGATCCGGCACCATTTCAAGCAGCGCATATGGGACCGTCGCAACACTGTGATTTTTACCGGTTACCAGGCCCAAGGCACCCTCGGCCGCGTGATTGTGGACGGGGCAAAAAATATCAAGATGTTCGGTGAGGACTATGTGGTCAAGGCCCGGGTGGAGACCCTGGGCGGGCTTTCTGCCCATGCCGGGCAGCGCGAGTTGCTGGCGTGGGTCGCCGGCTTTCAGCCGCCGCCCCGGACCCTGCTGGTGCACGGTGAGGCCAGCTCCCAGGACGCGATGGCGGACAAGCTCTGGAAGGACCAGTCCCTGAAAGTGAAGATCCCGGCGCGGGGCGACAGTATCGTATTTTGATAGTCCCGAGGCTGGCCGTATCGCCGGATCTGGACTATGTTCTTGGGTGAGCGCAGCGCCTGCAGCGCTGTCAAACCGGGAGAGCCGCAATGATACCTTGGGAGATACAGGGGGTAGAGTTTTCCAGTTGCAACTGCGCCTACGGGTGCCCCTGCCAGTTCAATGCCTTGCCGACCTACGGCAATTGCGAGGCGGCCGTGGGTCTGCATATAGAGCACGGGCGGTTCGGTGAGGTTTCACTGAGCGGCCTGGATTCCGTGATGATCATGTGGTGGCCGGGTCCCATTCACGAGGGCGGCGGCAAGGTATTTGCGATCATCGATGAAAGGGCAGACGAGGCTCAGCGAGAGAGTTTACTCACGATTTTCACCGGGGGTGAAACCGACGCGGGGGCGACGGTCTGGAATGTCTTTGCCGCCACCATGGATCAGGTATTCGAGCCGGTATTCAAACCCATTGACATCGCCATCGACGTCGATGCACGGGTCGCCCATGTTCGGGTGGAAGGGCTGGTCGATACCCGTGGCCAGCCTATCCGCAACCCTGTAACCGGTGAAGAGCACCGTGCCCGCATCGACCTTCCCAACGGCTTCGAGTACACCCTCGCGGAAATGGGAGCGTCCCACGTCAGCACCTCGGGACCCATCGAGCTTTCCTTCGCGGACCGCTATGGCCAGTTTGCCCATCTGCATCTCAACAACCACGGCGTAGTGAGGGCGAAAGCTGCCTGAGCAGCGCGCTGGGCGAGGGCTGACCGCAGCAGAGTTGCTCCTGCGCCGCGATCGCCTGATTATCGCCGCCTGCCTCGGTATAATCTGCCTGATCAGCTGGTATTACCTGCTCACCGGGGCAGGTACCGGTATGAGCGTGCTGGCCATGTCCTCTTTCCAGTTTCCGCTACCGGTGCAATCCGGAAGCGCGGGCAGCTGGCCGCCGGCCTACTGGGGGCTCATGATCGGCATGTGGTGGGTCATGATGATTGCCATGATGTTGCCCGGCGCCGCCCCGATGGTACTGCTCTATGCCCGGGTCCAGCGCCACAACTGGAAGCAGGCGGGTGTCGTTGGCGCACTGGTGCCGACCCTGTCTTTTGTCGCCGGGTATCTCGCCTCCTGGCTGGTCTTCGGCCTGCTGGCCACCGGACTGCAATGGGCCCTGGAACAGTTCGGGCTGGTACACGGCATGATGATGTGGAGTAACAGCCATGTACTTTCCGCCGCATTCCTGTTGCTGGCCGGCGCCTACCAGTTTTCACCCCTCAAGGGCGCCTGCCTGAGCCACTGCCGCAATCCCGCGGACTTCCTGTCCCGGCACTGGCGCAGCGGTCGCCTGGGTGCACTGTGCCTTGGATGGCTGCACGGTATGTACTGTGTCGGCTGCTGCTGGGTCCTGATGCTCCTGCTGTTTGTCGGGGGCGTCATGAACCTGGTGTGGATAGCGGGCCTCGCTATCGTGGTGTTACTGGAGAAACTGCTGCCCCGTGGCGAGTGGCTGGCCCGCGCCTCCGGTGTCGCGATGCTGGTGGCCGGGGGCTGGCTGCTGCTCGCTTGAGCGGCTCCCACAAATACCGGGACTGGGGATCAGGTAATATTCCCGGTGGTGGGCAGCCCCGCGGATATTGCCAAGCGGGCGGTGGCGGCCGATGATACACCCCGTCGTTTGCAGATGGATGTGTAGTGCACAAGCTCAAGTTTCCCCCCGAGAAATTCGGTACTCTGCTGGGTCACGCACCTGGGCAGGTAGCGATCTATTCCTCCCATTATCCCAGCGTCGACCCCGGCGAATATCCCGACCGGGAGTCCTTCCGCAGTTTCCTGGACGGGGTGTACATGGGCTACAAGTGGCAGTGCGTGGAATTCGCCCGCCGCTGGTTGTACGTCAATCACGGCTACGTCTTTGATGACGTCGCGATGGCCTACGATATCTTCGCCCTGCACCATGTCACCCGGGTGGCGGACAACCAGCTGTTGCCACTGCATTCATTTCGCAATGGTAGCCTGCGACCGCCGCAACCGGGCTGCCTGCTGATCTGGGAGCCGGGTGGGGAATTCGAGGTCACCGGCCACGTGGCGGTGGTGACCGAGTTGACCGAGGACCGCATCCGTTTTGCAGAGCAGAACCTGGAGCATTGCAAACTGCCGGGGAACCAGGCCTGGTCCCGCGAGTTGCCGATAAGGCGCACTGCCGATGGGGGCTACCATATACAGGCCAGTTACGATGACTCTCACCTGATGGGTTGGGTCATCCAGACGGCCGATGCGCGCCACGCTGAAAAAATCGGTCCCAGCCAGCCGCATATGTACCAACTCAACAGCCGGCTGGCGCCCCGTGAGGGCCAGCATACCCGGCCCTGGCTTGATATGGGGGATGCCGCGGAGGCGGCGTTCGTGCGGGCCATGCAGGGCCACAGGTTGACAGAAGCTGCGGACGAGACGGAACAATACCGTTACTTCCGCATGTCCGAAACCGCGGAGCACGAGCTCAGGCGGGCCACCAACGAACTTCACCTGATGTTCATGCACGCCACCCAGGCGGTGTTGCAGGACGACAACCTGCTGGTTCGATTCAATATTCCCGCCAGCCTGTGGCCCCGGCTGCGAAAGTCCTGGCAAAACCGGCGCGGCCAGATCATAACGGGCCGTTTTGACTTCGCGGTATCCGAGCGCGGCATCAAGGTGTATGAATACAACGCCGACTCCGCCTCCTGCTACATGGAGGCGGGCCGGGTTCAGGGCAAATGGGCGCGGCACTTTGGCGTCAGCGAGGGAGATGATCCAGGCGCCGGGCTAACGGCGGAACTGATTGATGCCTGGGCGGCCAGTGGCGTGCAAGGTGTGCTGCATATCATGCAGGACGAGAATGACGAGGAGACCTACCACGCCGAGTATGTCCGCGCAGCGGCCGAGGCCGCCGGCTTGGCTTGCCGCGTAATCAGGGGTGTCAGGGAACTGAGCTGGAATGAAGACGGCGAAATAGTTGACAGCGAGGGGACGCCAATCCGCTACGTCTGGAAAACCTGGGCCTGGGAGACGGCGCTGGAACAGATCCGGGCGGAATGCGAAGACGACGACGCCCGGCCGCCTCTGCGCACCGGGGCTGAAGCGGGCAAGGCCCCGCGCCTGGTGGATGTGCTGTTGCGCCCGGAGGTCATGGTGTACGAGCCATTCTGGACGCTGATACTCAGCAACAAGGCCATGCTGCCGCTGCTGTGGAAGATATTCCCGGATCATCCCTACCTGCTCAATTCCCAGTATGAGTTGACCGAGGATTTCAACCGGCGCGGCTATGTCTGCAAACCGATCGCGGGTCGCTGCGGTTTCAACATCAGTATGTTTGACAAGAACGACAACCTGTTAAAGGAAACCAGCGGTGGCTTCGATGCCCAGGACCATGTCTACCAGGAACTGTGGAAACTGCCCGATATCGATGGTTACCGGACCCAGGTTTGCACCTTTGCGGTGCGCGGCCGCTATGCCGGCAGCTGCGTCCGGGTCGACCAGTCGCTGATTATCACCGGAGACAGTGAATTGCTGCCCCTGCGGGTCGTCGAGGATGACGAACTGTTGGCCGGGCAGCCCTGAGGGGGCATCAGGTGTTCCGCTTCAGTCCCGCCGCAGGCGGTTCCAGGCCATGCCTATCCCCTGGAAGATAAGCATGGGGGTAAAAAAAAAGGCCAGGAACAGTGGGCCGTTGAAGTTGATCTCGACGTCATAGCGCAGCACCGCGTCCGGGCTTGCCTGCCCGTCGATGCCAGCTGTCGGGTCCGCGTCGGGCGCGGCGGCCTCCTCGACGGAGACAGCCATGGTGCGCTCGATAAAGGGGCTGAAAATTTCCTGCTTCACCGGGTCGCGATCCAGGCTGTGCCACTCCAGCAGGGTGAGCACTGCCAGGGTTACGCCCCAGACAATACTGAAGTGGGTTGCGCGACTGTAGCCGGTTGAGTCCATACCTAAGCCTGCAGTGCTTCCTCGATAAAGTCCAGCCGATCCTGGCCGAAATACATTGCGCCATCCATAAACATGGTGGGTGCACCAAATACGCCGCGTGCGACGGCGGCCTCGGTGTTCGCTGCCAGCTCTGCTTTTACTTCGGGATCCTGCGACAGGGCGATCAGTCCTTCGGCGTCCAGGCCCGCCTCCGCCAGCACCTTGCTGATTACAACCGGATCCCCCATGTTTTGTGCGTGCACCCAGATTGCGTCGAACACCCGGTCCACGTAACCATCTGAACAACCCAGGCGCCCGGCCGCAACCGCGCCGCGCATCAGGTTG
>JAOUDU010000104.1 GCA_029859085.1 Gammaproteobacteria bacterium
GATCGTGTTGCTTGATGTTCTGCGGAGGGTCAAGCGCGATCTGGATATTTACACTGGCGATCGAGGTCGTATCCCGGTATTCGAAAGGCCCAGGAGCCTGCGGGGCATACTGATGAGATTGCTGGCCGCATTCAAGAGGCCGTTCCAGTTAAGTGACGCCGGAATTGATAAAAGGGAGGCAGAGGAAAATGCTTCCAGGTGAGAGTGCTGCGGCGAGCCCGAACAGCACGGAAGTTATCATGAAGATCAAGGAAGACGTCGATCTGCTGAGTTACATCTATGCCGTATTTGACGGCAAATGGCTGATTCTGCTGGTCACGGCCATATGCGCGACTCTCGGCATGCTCTATGCAGCCAGCTTGCCAGAAACCTACCAGGGCATTGTCCGGGTTGATATTGTTGATGTCACAGATCCCGGCGGTGTGAGGCCCGACGCGCGCCTGGTGCCTGAAAGTATCGGTATGCTGGAACACGGTTTCGTCCTGAGAGCCAAGGAAGATAACCACACCCAAAAGATACTGGCATTTTTGCGATCAAAGCAGTTTATGCGACGCTTTATGGATACCTACAATATCTACCAGTATGTCTACCCGCAGTATTGGGACACTGAAACCTCGAGCTGGGACAAAAAATTTCAACTGGACAAGGGTTTGGCGCAAAAGATTTTTGCAGCGGATTTGATTGCCGTCGATCATTCGGTGGAGACTGACATCGTAGCAATCAAGATTATCAATAAAGATCCGACCGTCGCAGCCCGGCTGGCGAATCTGTATGTGAGCGAATTTAACGAATATATGCGTGAAGAGGCATTGGAAAGGATTTCACGCAAGCTCAACTACCTCAAAGGCAAGGTGGATGAAGCCGGCTCCCAGGAAATCAAGCAAATGCTTTTCCGGCTTATGGAGGCTCAAACCGCCCAGGCCATGCTGGCCAACGGTAAGCTGGAATACGCGGTGGAAGTCCTGGATCCGGCGGTGCGCCCCTACTCCAGGTATAAGCCGGACCGAAAACTGATAGTCATCCTGTCGGGGCTTGCGGGCGCCCTGCTCTCAACCTCCGGGGTGCTGATGCTTGCTATCGCGGGGAAACTGAAAGCCGCGCTCAAAAGCTACGCGCTACAGACCGGCCGCAAGCCCGTGTCAGAGCGTCGCTGGGGTCTGCGGACTTCGCTGTTGAAGCTCTACAGGATGGTGTTCAAACAGAAACAGGACGCCGGAGGTAAAGATCCTCTATAGCCATGCGTTTAAAACCCTTTGTCTGCCTGTTATTGGTCATTGCGATTTACGCCGGTCTGCACGGGGGCGTTTACTACTTCAAAAATAGATTCCAGGAACTGGGAATCGCTGCATCCCTGCTGCTGTTCGTTCTCGGTGCGTGGTTTTCCCTCTTTCATCTGCAGCAGTCAGTATGGAAACGCTGGGTTTATTTCCCGGTCCTGCTGGCGCTGGGGATCATGGGCACCTGGGCTGTGGTTTTCTACCTGCGCTACGATACTAATGTACTTTTCAGTTTTTTCGCCGCGCGCGAGTTTCTTTTCATACTGCTTTGCCCGGCAATCTACCTGATCTGGAAGAGCGGGCTGGACGTGATAACCATTCGCCGGTTGGTCTGGTTCACGTTCTTTTTCCTGATGCTCAACTACCTGTATTTTTATTTCACAATGGACCTGGAGGCGGCGTTTTTCTCGGATGACACCTATCTCAATTCCATAGTGACGATGGATGACTGGCGTGGCTTCAGGCTGAAGCCCCCGCTGTACGCGATCATGGTTTCCATCCTGATGTCACTGATGATGGTATTTTCGCGTATTTCGTTTTGGCATACCCTGGCGGCGATTATCTCCCTGGGAGTGGGCGCTTACATCTGGTCGATTGTACAGTTTCGCTCTACTCTCGCTTCGATGATCCTGGCGGCTTTCATTTACCCTTTCCTCACTGCGCATTACAACAGGCTGCCTTTATTGTTTGCCGCGCTGCCGCTGGGGATCATAGTCGTTTATATTGCAATGACGCTGGTCCTCTCTGGTGAGGGCCCGTCGGCGGCTGGAGATGAGGTGCGGGCAAAAGCCTTTTCTTCAGCGTTCGAATCCATAGCGCAAAAGCCGATAATGGGCGCCGGCCAGGCAAGTGGATTCACCATCACCTACCAGCAGCTAATGGGGCCGAAGTTTTTCCCCGATGACATTGGCATTGTGGGCATGACGTACAAATATGGTTTTTCCGGAGTGGCGCTGTATATGTACATGCACTTCCTCATTCTTTACCGGACCTGGAAAACCAACTGGCAGTATCGCGAAATTGTCGGCTGTCATGAGCCTTTGATGTGGGGTATTTTTATCTGGATATGTGCGCAAACGCTGAATCTGGTCCTCAATCCCGGATTGTCCAATGCGAAGGGAATAACGGTCGCGGCGATTGGTTTGGCGCTTTGTGGTATTTACCAGAGCATGCTCGAATCGGGCGAGCTTGCCCGGCGCAAGGATCAATTGAGGCGCTTTTGACCAGTGACTGTCATGCCCTCGCTCAAGGTGAGAGCACGTGGGTTATATAAACTCGTTAACCGGATTGAGGGGCCTGGCCGCCTTCATGGTTTTCATTTCGCACTGTGCCAACCAGGGCATGGTCCCGGATGTATTCGGCAACGGTTTGGGGCAGATTGGGGTAATGCTGTTTTTTATATTGAGCGGGTTTCTGATGGCCCACCTCTACCTCGATAGGGAAGCTTCATTAACCAATATAAAGCATTACCTGGTAGCCAGGGTCGGCCGCATATTTCCATTGTATTATCTGCTCATACTTTGTTCTGTTTTCATCTCTACCTGCGTATACGCTGAATTTCACTACCATATTACCGAACCGAAAATTGTGGTGCGAGCGCTGCTGTTTATCGACGCCCCTTTTGAGTTCTGGACCATTCCCGTGGAAGTGCAGTTTTACTGCGTTTTTGTCGTTTTCTGGCTTCTCCACCAACGCGGCGCCGGCCCCGTTGTACTGACATTGTTCGCATTGTTGACTATTGTTCCAAGTATCTTCCTCTACCCGAAACTTGGCCATGTGCCCGCGCTTTTTTCCAGCTATTCCGTGCCATTTTTTATCGGCATAATCACCGCGATGAACTATTCCAGACTTACCCGAAGCCCGCTGCTTGCCAGGTGGGTTGGATACCTCGCGATTCCCGCCTTCATCGCGCTTTTTCTGAATTTCCCGGCGATACGGGCGGAGCGCGGGTGGGTTCTTGATGATCACTTTTTCATCAGGACCTGGGCGGATCCGCTCAACTGGATTATTGTTTACGGCGTCTTTTTCTGCGCCATGTTCAATCCCCGGAGCTTGGGCTTTCTCAATGCCAGGGCGATAGTATTCCTGGGGGAAATTTCCTTTGGCTTCTACCTGATCCACTATCCTGTATTAAAAATCATCAAGCAATTGGCTGTGCCGGTTTTCCTGCAATTCGTGGTGTCACTGGTCGTAACCACGGTGGCGGCGTGGATGTTGTACAGGTTTTTCGAAAAGCCGGCCAACACTCTGGTGCGTGCGAAGTTGCAATGAGATGAGGCTGTAATGTGATGGCATGACGGCTCACAGCTGCCGATGAGCTAGCCCGGCGTGGCCTTGCTGCCGCCTGGCGCGATATTCTTCCTCCCCGGTCGATTTCCCTCGCGCTTGTCCTGCAGGTAAATGCGCAGTGCTGGAAACAGATTCAGTGCCAGCGCCTGCTCAGGGAGGCTGGGGGCTGCCCAGCTTACCTCGCGATTATCGAGTTGGAACCCTGGCATGGCGGGGAGTTCGAGCTCGAACAGGTTGATGTGATCGTACTTGTACTCGACCAGGCTCAGGTATTGACCCCAGAAAACCAGGTCTCCCGGTTCGGCTTCGATACCGACTTCCTCGCGTAACTCCCTCAGCGCTGCCTCGACGGGGCGTTCCAGGCCATCTATGCTGCCGCCGGGCAGGGTGATACTCGAGCGGTAAGCGTTCTTGATCAGCAACAGCTGTCCCTGTGACCATACAGCCACCCAGACGCCGTGGCACTGCGGTCGGAACACGAAGTTCCACACCAGGTGCAGGCGGTAGGCGACATAAAATGCCAGCTGGTACACCCGGTCGATAAACAGCATCAGTCGCCGGCCCGGGCCGCATAGGCCTTGCGCACTTCCTCGGCAATGATCGTCACCCCACGTTTAACGGCATCAGCGTCGCTGGCGTAGGAGACACGAATACACTCGTGCTGGTGCGGCCAGTCGTCGTCGAGGCCGACAAAGAAATTGTGGCCGGGGACGATCAGCACGCCGCGCTGTTTCAGGCGCTGGTAGAGTTCCTGGCTGGTAATCGGCAGGCCCTCGAACCACAGCCACAGGAAGATCGCCCCCTCGGGTTTGTGGATGTGGTAGGGCAGGTCTCCCAGCTGCTCGCGGAACCACTGGACGGCTTGGCCGGAGCGCTCCCGGTAATAAGGCGCGATATGTTCCCGGCTGAGGCTGAGTATCTCACCGCTGTCGAACAGCGCCCCGGCCAGGGCGGGGCCGAGGTTGCCACAGGCCAGGCTGACGATGGTATTGGCGTTGGTGAAGGCGCGGATGATGTCCTCCCGGGCGATGACGATGCCGGTGCGCGCCCCCGGCAGCCCCAGCTTGGACAGGCTCAGGGTGAGAATGGTGTTGTGGTTCCAGTGGGGGGCGGCCTCGGTGAACACGATCCCGGGGAAGGGCAGCCCATAGGCGCCATCGACGATCAGCGGGATGTCCCGGGCACGGGCGATGGCATCGAGGTGGGTCATCTCCTCGTCCGTGAGGACGTTGCCGGTGGGATTGGTGGGGCGCGATACGCACAGTGCCCCGATTCCCCCGGCCTCCGCCAGGTGCGAGAAATCCACATGGTACTTGAACAGGTGGTCGTCCAGTCGCTCGATGCTGGGCCGGGTGGCGGTAAAGAAGTCATTCGACAGGCCAATATCACCGTAGCCGATGTATTCAGGCGCCAGCGGCAGGTGGATCGAGCGCCGGCCGCCGTCGGGCATGACCCCGGCGAACATGTTGTACAGCACGAAGAAGGCGGATTGGCTGCCGTTGCTGATGGCGATGTTGTCGGCGCCCAGCCCCCAGTCGAACTGGCGGTTGAGGAAGCCGGCGAGCTGCAGGCGAAAATCCAGCTCCCCCTGCGGAGCCTGGTAGACGCCGAACAGGCCGTGGCGCCGGGCCGGGTCCGCCAGGATCGCCTCCAGCCGTCGCTGGAAGACCGCTTCCACCGCGGGCAGGCGACCGGGGTTGCCGCCGCCCATGAAAATCATGTCTGGATTGTGACTGAGGGCGCTGCTGAGGTCGTCCATGAGCTCGACAATGCCCGATTCGCCGGCGAACTTGGTGCCGAAAGTCGATAGCTTCACGGGATCAGCTTCCTGGAGGTGCGGTGTCCGATTTTACCCGAGGTGGGGGCGAAACGCATTGCGCGATATTGGTGCCGGGAGACGCACTCCGCTGCCGGTCCCGCCCCGGCGCTGGCGGGCAGGCCTGGTGTAAATTGTCACTGTCCTTGGCGGGGTCGCGGCCGTATACTTTTGCTTTGACTTTCTCTGGTGTGAGATGAGCTCGGGCAATTTGCAATACCTTAACCCGGCGGTGCTGGACGCGATAGATCCGGCCGCCTTCCAGTCGCAAAAACCGTTTCCCTGGGTCAATCCCCAGTACTTCATCCGGGATGAACGCTTTCCCGAACTGCTGGCGACCATGCCGGATATCTCCCGGTTTCGCGCGTTTTTCGGCAAACAGCGCAAGCATGGCCAGGCCAGTCACGACCGCTATGTGCTGGATTACGAGGACGGGATGGAACTGCCTGCTCCCTGGGCCGGCCTGATCGCCGAACTGCGCGGTGACACCTATCGCAAGTTTGTCTGCAGGATGCTGGATGTCAGCCATGTGCGCTTTCGCTTTCACTGGCACTTCACGCCGAACGGGGGAGAGGTCTCCCCCCACTGCGACTCCAAGGGCAAAATCGGCTCCCAGATCTTTTACCTCAATACCACGCAAGACTGGCAGTGGGACTGGGGCGGCGAAACCGTCATCCTGGATGACGGCGGCAAAATCGATGCGGACAATGCCCCGGGCTTCGACGATTTTATCGCGGAATACCCGGCCGACACGCGGGACAACCGCTGCATCATCTTCGGTCGCCGGGGTAATTCCTGGCATGGGGTGCGTCGCATAAACTGCCCCGAGAACTACTTCCGCAAGGTATTTATCGTCGTATTCGAGGAATACCGGCCAATGAAGATGGCGGCCAAGAAACTGCGTCGCCTGCTTACCGGCGCTGAACTGGTGACGGAAAAAGAGCGCCTGATGTACTGATGGCAGAAACTCCCGGCAAGCCGCAGCTGTTGATTCTGGGCGCGCCTCCCAGGGGTGGGAACCACCTGCTGCGCGGACTGCTGGACCACCATCCCCAACTGCTGTTGCCGCCGGACGAGGATTACTTCGTCCGCCACCTGTCCCGCCACCCGCTGCTGCGCTGGCGCGGTATGCTCAGCTCGCGCGCCGGCGCCCCCCAATTTTTCCGCCAGCTGCAGAAAGACGGCCACCTCGAGCGCATCAATGCCGGCCACGGTACCGAGGTGTTCGGCACCGAGGACTCCCTGGACCTGGACGCCTACTATCGCCATATCAGCGAGAATCACGAGCGCGGCAGCGTCGACAGCCTGGTGCGCAACCACGTGGAGGCGCTCGCAGTGGCCCTGGGTCATGTCGAGGGCGACGGGCGGCTGCGGGTGATCTTCTGCGCGCTGCAGCCGAACAACAGTGACCTCAGCCGGGTCGGTCAGCTGCTGGCGCGCAACTACCAGGTGCGCGGTATTTTCCTGGTCCGCGACCCGCGGGCCCACCTCAGCTCGAAGCTGGTGCGCAATCCCACTCTCAACCTCGGTCGTTTTTGCCAGCGGCAGAATCGCTACTGGCAGGAAATCGACGAATTCGCCGCCAATTGCGGCCCCGCGCTGCGCCTGCGCTTTGAGGACCTGGTAACGGACACAGAGAAGTCCATGTGCCGGGTATGCGAGTTTGCGGGAATCGAATTTTTGCCGGGGGTGCTCGAGTACACCCAGGGCGGGGAGGCCAGTCGCAGCAATTCGTCCTTTGGCGCCCGGACCGGCATCGACCGGGCGGTGCTTACTCGCTACCGCGATACGCTGGCGCCGGAGAAGGTGGCCTATCTCGAGAAGCACTGCCTGCCGGAGCTGTTCTGGCCCGGGCCGTCCGCGGCAGGTGCCGGAATAACACAGGTTGCCGATACTGGCGGTCCGGCGGGCCGGGTGTCCTAGGCCCGCAGGCTCACCCTAAAGCCTGTGCGCCTTTGGCCAGCGCCGCTTCAGGCAGATCCACTGTTCCGGATACTCCCTGATCCAGTCTTCAAAATACCGGTTGATTTGCACGGTCAGGCCGATTGCCTGCTCATCTGGCGTCGCGTCCGGCAACTCGCTGGTCACCGGGTCGTACACGGTTATGCGAAAGCGGCTGCCTGGGAGGCGCTCTGCCCGGATCGGCAGCAGGGCTGCTCCCGAGCGCAGGGCAAGACGGGCTGCGGTAGTGTTGGTTAGCGCATCGCGGCCAAAATAGGGCAGCAGTTTACCGGTATCCAGCCGGGTATCGATCGCCATGCCAATGCTGTTGCCGGCGGCCAGTTCCTTCAGCAGTGGCCGGACGCCCGCGTCGCTGGGGATTAGCTTTACCCCGAAAGACTGGCGCAGGTTGAGCATCATGTCCCGCAGCACCGCATTCGACTCGGGCGCATAGATGGTGCTTATGTTGAGGCCGTACTGCAGGGATAGCAGGTTCGTGACCT
>JAOUDU010000105.1 GCA_029859085.1 Gammaproteobacteria bacterium
TGCCGCGGCGGCCAACGGCGCGGCGATGAGGCTCAGAACAAGCAGTAAAAGCGCGGCGCCGCCCTTGCAGGTTCGTTGCTTGGCATGAATTGGCATGGTTGATTCCTCCTGGGTGCTATTGCAGATTGTGTCGGGTGTTACGCCTGATCTCGGTATCGCGCGAAGTACTCGTCGAGCATGCGCCTTATCGCCCGACCGATTGCGGCATAGTCGCTTTCGTTCAGGTTCGCCAGCGACACCCTTGCCGAGGGCCGTGTGTCGCCGAAGCCGCCACCCGGCATGAGTACCACACCGGCTTCATCCGCTATTCGATACAGCAGTTCGCCGGGTGCGATATTCTTCATCAGCCATTGGGCGAAGTCAGGGTCATAGACCTGGTGGGCAATGTTATCCAGCGTGAGTTCGGCGTAGTAGCCGGCGCTGTCTGCGCCCTGTTCGCATGTTAGCCCCATGCTGCGATAGAGCGTGGCGAGTCGTCCGCGGACCAGGCGCTTCATCTCCGCCTTGTAGGCATCCGCGGTATCCATCAGGGAGAACAGTGAAAACAGGACCATCTGCACCTGCTGCGGGGTGGACAGTCCCGCCGTGTGGTTAAGCGCCACGGCCCGGCTGTCGGCCACCAGCCGATCGATCATTTTCAGTTTACGCGGTTCCAGCGTCAGCGAGGCATAGCGCTGGTCCAGTGCCGCGAGGTCGTCGTCGCCGAGTTGTTGGAGCAGTCGGTCGAGAACATTGTTTTCGTGCAGGGCGATCAAGCCAAGACGCCATCCGGTCGCGCCGAAATACTTGGAATAGGAGTACACCAGGATCGTATTTTGCGGACAGGTGGCAAACAGTGAGACGAAGCCGTCGACGAAGGTCCCGTAAACATCGTCGGTAAGCAGGATGAGATCAGGTCTGTCCTGGGCGATGATGCGCTGGACAGTGGCCCGGGCCCTTGCGCCCATCTGTACCGAAGGCGGGTTACTGGGGTTGACCAGGAAGAAGGCCTTGACCTTCGGGTCTTTGAGTTTTTCCAGCTCACTGTCGGGCAGCTGCCAGCCATCGTTCTCGTCGGCGTCGATAGTCACTTCTTCGAGCTTGTAGTCCTCGAGTTCCGGAATCTCCAGGTAGGGTGTGAAGATGGGGCGCGCTATGGCAACCTTGTCACCCGGGCGCAATATGCGGTTGGCCCTGAGGCTGTTGAAAATATAGGCCATCGCGGCAGTACCGCCCTCGGTGGCAAACAGGTCCACCCGGCCGGTGAATGGCTCTCTGGAGCACATCTCCTGTACCAGAAATTCGCCGCAGATCGCCTCGCTGAGCCTGAGCATGCGGTCGGGCACCGGGTAGTTGCAGGCCAGAATGCCGCAGACCATCTCGTGCAGGAAGTCATCGGCCTTGTAGCCGAGACGATCCCGAACGTAGGCGACGCTCGCCTGGAGGAAATCGACGCCTGGCTCCGCCCTGTTCATCTGCACGAAGGTATCGAAGCGCGCAACGATACCGTCTTTCTCCGGGAGACCGCCCACGCCCTCTCGCATGTAGCCCTGGAAGCGCTCGGCTTCTGCGGTGGCGAAGCGGCCCAGTTGCCAGAAACCATGACGTGGCCTGGTCGCCACCCAGTTCGGATTGCCACGGCCGGCATTTAACATGATCCTTTCAGCGTGGCTTGACGCCAGGTCGATCAGGGCATCTTTGACTTCGAAGGGGCTGATCTGCATCAGCCTGGAGAAACCTTGCAGGTCCATATCCTCATTACCTCTCTGGAGTAGGCGATCGGCGGGTGCCATCAACAGTTAAAAGCATTCCCTGGGGAGCGCTTTTCCCGCGATACGACGACCCTAACGGATTGCGCTCGGGGCAGCCTGCCCCAAAAAGGGGTAAAAGGGGGGGTAGTTACCTGAACTCATCCCCATCTATTTAGCAACTCGGATTCCACAGGTCAATATTCCGCCCGGCCATCGCACTATCGGGTGCATTCTCCCTAATATCCCCCGTTTTGGGGGAATCCGTCAGCTCCCTGTGGTACTAATCTATAACCTCCAGACATCCCCGGCACTCACCACAGACAGAGAGGGAGGCACAGCATATGCCCCTACACGACACATCGAAGACCAGTGAATTCCCGGATGAGGCAGTCTATGCCTCGACCGACTTATCCGTGGCGATGCCCAAGTACAAGATGCCTGAGCACGAGCACAGCGCCCGCCATGCCTACCAGGTGGTCCACGACGAGTTGATGCTGGACGGCAACTCGCGCCAGAACCTTGCGACTTTTTGCCAGACCTTTGCCGAGCCCGAGATCCACCAGTTGATGGATGAGTGTATCGACAAGAACATGATCGACAAGGATGAGTATCCCCAAACCGCGGAGATCGAGGCGCGGTGCGTCAATATTCTCGCCGACCTCTGGAACTCACCCGAGGCGGGTGGTGGTGGCACGGGCTGTTCGACCACGGGCTCCAGCGAGGCCGCGATGCTGGGCGGTATGGCGTTGAAGTGGCGCTGGCGGGAGAAAATGAAGAAGGCGGGCAAACCCACCGACCGACCCAATATGATCACCGGCCCTGTGCAGATATGCTGGCACAAGTTCGCGCGCTACTGGGATGTGGAGTTAAGGGAAATACCCCTGGAGGAAGGGCGTTGGCTGATGAATCCGGAAGAGGTCCTCAAGCGCTGCGATGAAAATACTATCGGCGTAGTACCGACGCTCGGAGTCACCTTCACCTGTCAATATGAGCCGGTGAAAGCCGTGGCTGAGGCGCTGGACAAACTTCAGGCGGATACCGGCCTGGACATACCCATACACGTGGATGGCGCCAGTGGCGGGTTCCTTGCGCCCTTCTGTGCGCCGGAACTGGAATGGGACTTCCGGATACCGCGCGTGAAATCCATCAACACGTCGGGGCACAAATTCGGACTGGCACCCTTGGGTTGTGGCTGGGTGATTTGGCGCGAGAAGCAGGATCTGCCTGAAGATCTTGTCTTCAACGTGAATTATCTGGGCGGCAATATGCCGACATTCGCCCTGAACTTCTCCCGTCCGGGCGGCCAGATCGTTGCCCAGTACTACAACTTCCTGAGGCTGGGAAAAGAGGGCTACCGCAACATCCATACTGCCTGCTACGACACCGCGCGCTATATGGCAGAAGAGATTGGAGCGATGGGCCCGTTTGAAATGATCTTCGACGGCGACATGAAGAGCGGCATTCCTGCTCTGGCCTGGAAGATCAAGGATGGCTTCGACACCCGGGGTTATACGCTTTACGACCTCGCTGACCGATTGCGGTCCCGTGGTTGGCAGGTCCCCGCCTACTCGATGCCTGCGAATCAGGAGAGTGTCGTCATCCAGCGTATCCTGGTGCGACACGGGGTCAGCCGCGACCTGGCAAGTCTGCTGATGGATGACATGCGCCGCTGTCTCGACTGGTTCGTGGCTCATCCGGTGACGTCTCCGCTGAGCGAAGAGGAAGGAGGCGGATATCACCACTGATATTCAACTTGCCTTGCCGTCAGTTTCTGGCGGCGCGGGTGGGTGCAGTCGGGTCGAGGAATCAAAGAGGTGCTGGGTATGGTCGACTGGATAGTCACAACGCTGCGGGATCATCCTGAACTCGCCATTTTTCTCACTTTGGGCATCGGATACTGGCTGGGCAATCTGAAGTTCGGCAAGTTTTCCCTCGGCGCGGTCACCGGTGTGCTGCTGGCCGGCATCCTGATAGGACAGCTGGACATCGAAATTTCATCTCAGGTGAAATCCGTATTTTTCATCATGTTCCTGTTCGCCGTGGGTTATGGCGTGGGTCCGCAGTTCGTGCGGGGTATCGCCGCGGACGGCTTGCCGCAGGCCCTTTTCGCGGTGGTAATTTCGGTGCTTTGCCTGCTATGCGCCTATATCGCTGTTCGCGTTGCGGGATATGACATCGGCTTCGGGGCCGGTCTTTATGCCGGAGCGACGACCATCTCGGCCTCTATCGGTCTTGCGACCGATGCTATCAACGGTCTCGGCAAGTCGGCGGATGAGGCAAAGACCCTACTGGGACAGATCCCGGTGGCTTACGCCATCACCTATCTGTTCGGCACCGTTGGCACGGGAATGATCCTCTCCATACTTGGCCCCAGGCTTTTGCGGGTTGACCTGGCTGAGGAATGCGCGCGCTACGAGAAGGAGATGTCCGGCGGTATGCCCAGTGGCAGCGGTGCCAGCGCCTGGCATCAGATCGAGATGCGGGCTTTCAGGCTGTCAGAGGGGAGCGCGGTAGTCGGCAAACGTGTCAGTGAAGCCGAGCAGTCGTACTCCGCCGGACGTATTTTCATCGAGGGCGTTCGCCGTGACGGCAAGCTTATTGAATTCGATGACAACGAGCTTCTCCAGGCGGGGGATGTGGTCGCCGTTTCCGGGCGCCGGGAGTCGATCATACAGATTGAGGCGTCTGCTACGGAGGTTGAGGATAGAGAACTGCTTGACGTCCCCGCCGAAAAGGTCGACGTCGTGGTTACCAGAAAGACCTGTGCCGGTAAGACCATCATGGAGCTGGCCGGCGAAAGCTTTTCGCGGGGAGTGTACCTAAGCAAAATCACCCGTGGGGCAACTTCAGTAGACATCCCTATTTTGCCTAAAACCGTTATCGATCGTGGCGATATTCTCACGCTGATCGGCACCCGCAAGCACACTGACGCGGTCGTTGCGGCTTTGGGTTACGCGGACCGCGCCACCGATGCCACCGATATGATCTGGGTGGGGCTTGCCATCGTCCTGGGTGGGCTGGTCGGCGCGGTAACGATACCCGTGGCGGGTGTACCCATCACTCTCTCCACCTCGGGGGGCGCGCTGATTGCCGGCATTGTCCTGGGTTGGTTGCGCGGTGTGCACCCTACCTTCGGCCGGGTGCCATCCGGCGCACTGTGGATGATGAATTCCGTCGGCCTGAACGTGTTCATCGCAGTGGTCGGTATCGCTTCGGGTCCCTCGTTTATCGCCGGGGTTCAGGAAGTCGGTTTCGGCATCTTCTTCTGGGGTATTTTTGTGACCGCAGTGCCCATGTTGCTCGCCCCGCTTATCGGAAAGTACCTGTTCAAGTTCGACCCGGCCATCAACCTGGGCTGTTGCGGCGGGGCGCGCACCAGTACCGCCTCTGTGGCGATGGTAGGCGATGTGGCCAAGAGCAGTATTCCCATGCTCGGTTATACGGTGCCCTATGCCGTGTCGAACACACTGCTGACCCTGTGGGGTCTCGTGATAGTTCTGCTGCTGTCATGATGTTTAGAGATTGAAATATTGTTATTGACTGGTTACAAGAAACCTGGGGAGAAATATCATGAAACATGAACCAACTCGTTTGTGGGGCGTATCGCTGTTGTCTGCATGGCTGGCCATCGGCTGTGTCCTGCTGGCAGGAAGCGGTTCGGCATATGCGCGTGACACCGCAATGCTCAACGCCTTGCAGTTGCAACAGCTGGTCGATGACGCCCATGCCAAATTCAAGGATGTTAAGGAGGGCAAGAATGCGAACTATATCCCGATCCTCGATACCATACCGTCGGAACTGTTCGGCGTTGCCATCGCATTGCCCGATGGCACCATCTTTACCGCTGGCGATGTTGATTACCGCTTTGCCATCGAGTCTACCTCGAAGCCCTTTACCGCGGCCCTGGTGATGCAACAGTATGGCGGGCCGGCGGCGGTTGCCGAAAAGATCGGCGTCGAACCTACAGGTCTGCCTTTCAATTCCAAGCTGGCCGTGGAGGTCCTGGAAGCCCGTTCGGTCAATCCCCTGGTGAATGCCGGCGCGATGGCATCGGTGAGCATGGTCAAGGCCAGTAGCGAAGACGAGCGCTGGAAAATGGTACTCGACAATCTGAGCGACTTTGCCGGCGATAAGTTGCCCCTGATGGAAGAGGTCTATAACTCGGAATACACGACCTCGTTCGGTAATCGCGGCATTGCCAACAACCTCTACAACTACGAGCGTCTGTATGCCGACCCCGAAGAGGTGCTGCGGGTTTATACCAAGCAGTGCTCAGTGGGTGTTACCACCAAGGATCTGGCCATCATGGGCGCGACACTGGCCAACGGCGGTGTCAACCCCAAGACCGGCAAACGACTCATCGACCAGAAGCACGTCCCCGAACTGTTGGCCATTATGCTGACAGCCGGCTTCTATGATGGCTCCGGTTACTGGTCAATGACCGCTGGCCTGCCATCAAAAACCGGTGTCGGTGGCGGTATTGTCTCTGTCGTCCCCGGCAAGATGGCGATCGCCGCATTCTCTCCTCGTCTCGACGAGCATGGCAACAGCGTCAGGGCCCAGAGAGCTATCCGTTATATCGCGGGCGAGCTCGGGGTCGGTATTTTTGGACCCAACGCTGACTGAGTTCAGCAGTAAACAAGCGGTGCTGCGTCTTTGGATCGTACCGTTTCACAGGGATTGTTTTACTTACCAGGGGTATGGGGAGAAACGCTATGAACGGAATGGGTAAATCGCGCGATGTTCGCAGCGCGATCGCAAGCTCCGCGCTGATGCTGGTGGCATTGGGTGCCCCCGGCGTTCTGCAGGCAGCGGAAGGGGCCGGTGACGCTGACAGGATCTCGGCGCTGGAGGCGCAACTGAACCAGCAGAAGGCCGCCATGCAGCAGCAGCAGAAAATGATCGAGGCGATGGATGCCGAGTTGAAGCGGCTCAAGGCCAGTGAAGACGCGGCGGCAACATCCACTGCGGTAATTGCGACGGGGCAGGCGCCGGCAAGCGCACCGGCAGCGAGGGCGTCGAGTCCGAGCAAACTGTCAGTCGATGTCTACGGCTTTGCCCAGACCGATGCGATTTATGATTTCAAGCGGGTGGACCCGAACTGGGAGGATACCCTCCGGGTAACCACGATTCCCGTGCAAAGTGGCCTCTACGGCAACGACGGTAACTTCACGTTCAGCGTCAGGCAGTCACGGCTCGGCATCAAAGGCGCCTACGGCGACGACATCACCTTCAAGCTCGAGGGCGAATTGTTCGGTGTGGGCTCGGACCAGGGCCAGACGACGCTGAGGGTACGCCATGCCTACGGTACCTACAAAAACTTCCTGATGGGCCAGACCTGGTCCAACTTTATGGATATCGATATTTTCCCCAATACAGTCGATTACTGGGGGCCTACCGGAATGGTGTTCTACCGTAACCAGCAGGCGACGTACACCTTCCCCATGGGCGAAGATCTGGTATCGGTCGGGCTGGAGGATCCTGGCACGGCACTCACCGTCGGCCGGTTCCGGGACACCAGTGATTGTGACTTACCCAATGCGCCACTGGATTGTGATTCGACCGGATCTACGGCAGCGGACGTATTCCAGTCCTATAACGACCTCCCGGACTTGGCGGCACGTTATCGAAACAACGGTGACTTCGGTCACTACCAGGTGGCCGGGATCGTGCGCAAGCTCGGCTACGAGCGGCTGGATAATGGTGCCAAGGACTACGAAGTAGGCTGGGGTATCAACACCAGCTCCGCCCTGAATACCTGGGGAAAGGATCAGCTAAAGCTACAGGTCGCCTATGGCGAGGGCATCGGCAACTACATGAATGACGGTGGCATCGATATCGCACCAGACTCGACGGATATAACCAAGGCCAACGCGGAGACGGTGCCCCTTTGGGGCCTCAGCGCTTACTACGATCACTATTGGAGTGATAAGTGGTCCACGTCCGTGGGCTGGTCAATGACTGATCTCGACACCACTGACGGGCAGGGGCCGGATGAATTCAAGAAGGGACAGATTGCCAATATCAACCTGCTTTATTACCCTGCCGATCATGTGCTGATGGGA
>JAOUDU010000106.1 GCA_029859085.1 Gammaproteobacteria bacterium
ACGATACGGAACCGGTGCCGAATCTGCATGTGCGGCATCAGCAGGGTAAAGCGGAACATGAATTCGTAGTGAATGATCACCACTATAGCGATAACCATTATGTTCACGGCGAATACGGTTAACACTGGGGGGCGGGCTCCTGCCTCTGTCTGACGCCCGTACTTTACCTTGTTATCGGCCCTGCCGCATCGCTCACTCTACTACTCTGGTGCGGCAGTGAGTCATCGAATTCAAACCAGTGCGCCTGCGACTCGCAGTGCACGTGTACCGAGGGTGCCAGATCAATATCGCCGTCGATATTGGTACGCGCAAGATGGATCTCCCCGGGCCAGCGTTCGGAGCGGAAGAACAGGGTGGAGCCACAGGCAGAGCAAAAGCCCCGCTCGGAATCGGGGGATGAGTGATACCAGCGCAGTGTGCTGTCCGCGACCAAACTGAACCGCTGCTGCGCCGCTCCTACCCAGGTCACCACCGGCGCCCCGTGGGCGCGCTGGCACAGGGAGCAGTGACAGTGGGCGCACCAGAGGCTGGGCGACTGGTATTCAAATTGCACTTCGCCGCAGAGGCAGGCACCCTGGAACCTGGTCATTACCTGTAAGCCCCGCACTGATAAACCCGGATTTCAAGTTTAGTTTGCCGAAGCCTTTTCCGACACAAAAATCGGCATCTTTTAACCACATCGGCCGGTCGATTTGATGGCAGATACTTTCCCGGTGAGCGGCGCCGGGCCTATGCTGGTATCCTGCATCCTGGACGGGCTTACGCCCAATGCATTGACGGTAGTCCCATGAGCATCCTTGCTTATCGTGGCGAAATTGACGGCCTGCGGGCCGTTTCTGTTTTGCTCATCATATTATTTCACCTGGATATATTGGCATTCAGCGGTGGATATATCGGTGTCGATGTTTTTTTTGTGATATCCGGTTTCCTGATGACCAGTATCATAGTCGGTGACCTGGATGGCGGCAGCTTTTCCTTCAGGCAGTTTTACGCCCGCCGCATCGCAAGGATCGTGCCGGCCCTGCTTGTCACAGTGATCTTTTCCCTGCTGGCGGCTATGTTACTGCTTTCACCGGCAGCGCTGGTTCATACTTCGCAGGAAAGCCTGTCGGCTATTTTTTCTGTCAGCAATATTTTCTTCTGGATGGAGTCAAATTATTGGGCGCCAAAGTCCCAGGGATTCCTGCTCCTGCATACCTGGTCGCTGGGAGTTGAGGAACAGTTCTACCTGGTTTACCCACTACTGCTGTTTGCTTTTCACCGGCTTGTCGAAAGAAAAGGTGCGCTGCTGCTCCTGTCATTGATGTTTGCGGGCGGCCTGGCCGCCAACAGTTTCGTATTGCGCACTGATGCCGCCTCGGCATTTTATGTTTCCCCACTTCGTTTCTACGAGTTTGCCATTGGCGGCTTTGCAAGCCTTGTGTCATCCACTTCCTTCAGAAACAAAATACCCGGTCCCCTGCTTTCGCTGGCGAGTCTGGCCGGTCTTGCCCTGGTGCTTTACAGCGCGCTTACCTTTCACTATTTAACCCCATTTCCAGGCACTTATGTGTTGTTGCCGACCTTTGGAGCCGCGCTGGTAATTCTTGCCGGGGGTTCAGTGACTGCCAGATTCCTCCTGGCCAACCCCATCATGGGCTGGCTTGGCAAAACCTCGTATTCACTCTACCTGGTTCATTGGCCGGTCATTGTTTTATATCGCTATTGTTTCGGTTCGACGCTGTCAGTCGTGGATCAGGTGATCCTGCTGGCGACGACGCTTGTACTTGCCACAGCGCTTAACAGGGGCATTGAGCAGCGCTTCAGGTTTGCGTCACAAGACCGGGAAACACGGACGGGAATCCCGGGCAACAGGGCATTGCGGCTAACGGGGGTTACAACTGCCCTGGTCTCGGTGGCGGCAGCACTGGCCATCGTTGGCCAGGGATGGTCCTGGCGCTTTCCGGACAGCGTGCAGGATTTTGTGCTTCAGGATATGCAGGTTTCAGCGCGGGAAAGACGCTCTTACATGGAGGCGCACTGTGTGCCGCTGGGGAAGGTATTCTGCGGGGAGCGTCGGGCTCAAGGCGACAATATCATGCTACTGGCTGATTCGCGCGGGCTGGATATCTATATAGCTCTGCAGGCGGCCTATCCTGGCGCCAATATATACGCATCCTATGCCATGGGTTGCGCGCCTGTTTATGAGCCGAGAATCGGTAGAAGCACCCACTTCGGAGGCTGTCCGGGACTCAACAATCAGCGCCTCGCCGCTGCCGAGGCAGCGCCCGCCGGCGATATTGTATTCCTGGCGATGGACTTCAACAGCTGGCGCGGAAAATTCGTGGTAGACACCGCCCGAAGACTGGTGCAGAGCGGTAAACGGGTATATGTCCTGGGGCAATCGCGATTCCTGGAGGGAAAAACGCCCCAGGAGATCGCCATCGACCAAATCCGTTTTTCTCTCGATCCAGGCTACGTCGAGCGCTTCCTGGTGTCTGCCCCATTCTCTCTCGACGAGGTGTATGGCGACCAAATCAATGCCACTGGCGCCACCTATATCAGTACGCGGGACTTCTTCTACCACGACGCTTATCGGCTGTTTACTCGCACCGGGGATGACCTGCTGAGTTATGACGGAATCCATCTGTCGGAAGCCGGGGCGCGGGAGTTTGGCCAGTATCTCGCGGCACATTACCCTCTGGGAGACCAATAGCGCTGGGTCGACACACGGTGGCGGCACTGGTTGAAATGGTGCCCGGAGACAGAATCGAACTGCCGACACGGGGATTTTCAATCCCCTGCTCTACCGACTGAGCTATCCGGGCGGAATCGCGGAATGCGAGAGGCGCGTATTAAACCCGCAGCGGCGTGGTGAGTCAAGGCCCGGCCCAGTGGGCAGCGCCGGGCTATTCAACGGGCGGTACATAGCCCTCCGCCCTGTCGTAGTCCTCACCGGCCAGGAACTTGTCCATCTCCTGTTGCAGGTATTTGCGCGCTTCGGGATCAACCAGGCTGAGGTGCTTCTCGTTGATCAGCATGGTCTGGTGCGCCTGCCAGTCCAGCCAGGCCTGTTTCGATACGGATTCGTAGACCTCCAGGCCCTTGGGGCCGGGATAGGGCGGTGCCGCCAGTCCCTCGAGTTCGCGCTGGTACTTCTTGCAGAATACGGTGCGGGTCATGTCGGTGCTCCATCCGTGTTTGGTGCAGTGTCCTGTGAATCCAGCCGGGCGAGCAGGCTTGCAACCGGGGCTGCGAGGCCGACCGCGGCGGGTTGCCGCCAGTTATACCAGAGCTGGTTGGGGGCTTCCATGACGGCGGCGGGGCTGGAGGGCAGGGTGACCCGCACCGGACGGATATCCAGGTGGTAGTGGCTGAAGGTGTGGCGGAACTCCGGCCAGATTTCTATCGACTCGGGGGCAAGTCCCCAGCGATCGAGGCACCAGTTCGCGGTCGCCGCGGTGTCGGCCAGTTCGGGAAAGCACCACAGGCCGCCCCAGATACCGGAGCCGGGCCGCCGCTCGAGCCAGATGTCGCCATTGCTGGCGCTGGCCATGATAAAGACAGTGGATTTTACCGGCAGGGGTTTGCGCGGTTTCCCGCCGGGAAAGGCCCGCTGCCGCCCCAGGGCGAGCGCCTCGCAGTCCGCGGCCAGGGGGCAGCGTTCGCAGGCGGGCGCGGCCCGGGTGCACAGGGTAGCACCCAGGTCCATCATGGCCTGGGAGTAATCCGCGCTGCGCGCGGCGGGCGTGTACTGTTCCGCGATCTGCCACAGGCGCTCGTGCACAGCGCCCTGGCCGGGCCAGCCCGCAACTGCCCGGTACCTGGCCAGTACCCGCTTGACGTTGCCATCGAGGATTACCGCCCGCTTGCCCCAGGCGATGCTGGCAATCGCCCCCGCGGTCGATCGCCCCACCCCGGGCAGTTCGCACAGGCCCTCGACCGTGCCCGGGAACTCCCCCCCCAGTTCATCGCAGACATATTTTGCCGCCCGGTGCAGGTTGCGGCCCCGGGCGTAGTAGCCCAGCCCGGTCCACAGGTGCAACACCTCGTCCTCCGTCGCCGCGGCCAGGTCCTGCACGGTGGGCAGTGCCCGCATAAACCGCTCGAAATAGGGAATGACGGTTTTCACCTGGGTCTGCTGCAGCATGATCTCCGATACCCATACCCGGTAGGGGCTGGTATCGCGCTGCCAGGGCAGGTCCTTGCGGCCGTGCCGGTCGAACCAGTGGAGGACGCGCTCGGCGAATTCAGGCGCAGGGGTTGGTCTGGCGGGCATAACGGGTCAATCGGGCCTGTTAACGAGCCAGACAGGGTAATGTTGAAAGCGCAATACCGCCAGTGAATTAAGCCGCGCATTCTTTTACAATGGCGTGCTTTTGCGGGGATCACCCGCAGCCCGCAAACAGGTGGAGAAACCGATGGCTGAGCGCAGGGCCACAGTAGAGAGAAATACGCTGGAGACCAGGATCACCGCAACGGTGAACCTGGACGGTTCCGGCCGCACTGAATTCGAGACCGGCGTTCCCTTCCTTGAGCACATGCTGGACCAGGTTGCGCGGCACGGCATGGTGGACCTGGCGGTGAAGGCCGCGGGCGACCTGCACATCGACGACCACCACACGGTGGAGGATATCGGCATCACCCTGGGCCAGGCCTTTGCCAAAGCCGTGGGCGACAAGAAGGGCATTTACCGTTACGGCCATGCCTACGTGCCGCTGGACGAGGCCCTGTCGCGGGTGGTGATCGACTTTTCCGGCCGGCCGGGCCTGGAGTACCACATTCCGTTCACCCGCGCCGCGGTGGGCGGCTTCGACGTGGACCTGTTTCTCGAGTTTTTCCAGGGCTTTGTCAACCACGCCCAGGTCACCCTGCACATCGACAACCTGCGCGGCAGCAACAGCCACCACCAGGCCGAAACGGTGTTCAAGGCGTTTGGCCGCGCCCTGCGTATGGCCCTGGCGGAGGATCCGCGGATGGCGGGCGTGATGCCCTCCACCAAGGGTGTGCTCTAGCGCCGATGAGTGGTGTGGTCGCCGTCATCGATTACGGCATGGGCAACCTTCACTCCGTGGCGAGTGCGCTGGCCCACGCGGGCGCCTCGCAGGTGCTGGTTTCCCACGATGCCGAGGTCATTCGCAGTGCCGACCGGGTGGTGTTTCCCGGTGTTGGCGCCATTCGCGACTGCATGGCGGAAATCCGCCGGCTCAAGTGTGACCAGTTGCTGGCGGATGCGCTGGCGGACCGGCACAAGCCGGTGCTGGCCATCTGCGTGGGCATGCAGGCCCTGATGAGTCACTCCGAGGAAAACGGGGGCGTGCCCTGCCTCGACATAATCCCCGGTGAGGTCCGCTATTTCGGCAATCCGCTGGTCGACGGCGATGGCAACCGCCTGAAAGTCCCCCACATGGGCTGGAACGAGGTGCGCCAGGTGGGTGATCACCCGCTGTGGCAGGGTATTCCCGACCTCACCCGTTTTTATTTCGTGCACAGTTTCTATGTGGATGCCGTGGAGCGGGGGCTGGTGGCCGCCAGCGTGAACTACGGTGTGAACTTCGATGCCGCCCTGGCCCGGGATAACCTCTTTGCGGTGCAGTTTCACCCGGAGAAAAGCCATACCGCGGGGCTCAGGCTGTTGCGTAATTTCCTGGAGTGGAACGGCCAATGCTGATAATTCCCGCGATTGATCTCAAGGATGGCCAGTGCGTGCGCCTGCGCCAGGGCCTGATGGAGGACAGCACCGTGTTCTCTGACGAGCCCGTGGCTGTGGCCCGGCGCTGGGTGGAGGCCGGTTGTCGCCGCCTGCACCTGGTAGACCTCAACGGTGCCTTCGCCGGCGAACCGGTCAACGGTGAGGTGGTCGAGGCGATCGCCCGCGCCTGGCCCGGGCTGCCAATCCAGATTGGCGGCGGCATCCGCAGCCTGGAAACCATCGAGCATTATGTGCGCGCCGGCGTCAGCTACGTGATCATCGGCACCCGGGCTGTAAAGGAGCCGGCGTTCGTGGCCGAAGCCTGCGCCGCGTTCCCGGGTCGCATTATCGTCGGGCTGGACGCGAAGGACGGCCTGGTGGCCACCGATGGCTGGGCTGAAGTGTCCACGCTGCGCGCCACCGACCTGGCCCGCCGTTTCGAGTCCGACGGTGTGTCCGCCATCGTCTACACCGATATCGCCCGCGACGGCATGATGCAGGGCGTCAACGTGGAGGCGACCCTGGTCATGGCCCGGGCGTCGAGCATTCCCGTGATCGCCTCCGGCGGTATTACCAACCTGGACGATATCCGGGCACTGCGGGCGGTGGCCTCCGAGGGCATCTGCGGTGCCATCACCGGCCGCGCCATCTACGAGGGTACGCTGGACGTGGCCGAGGCCCAGCGCCTGTGTGACGAACTCGGCGACGGCGAGGGCTGAAGATGGGGCTGGCCAAGCGCATTATTCCCTGCCTGGACGTGGAAAACGGCCGGGTGGTCAAGGGCGTCAACTTCGTGGATATCCGCGATGCCGGTGACCCGGTGGAGATCGCCATTCGCTACAACGAGCAGGGCGCCGACGAGATCACCTTCCTCGACATCACCGCCAGCCACGAGGGCCGGGACACCACGGTGCACACCGTGGAAAAGATCGCCGAGGAGGTGTTCATCCCGCTTACGGTAGGTGGCGGTATTCGCAGCGTGCAGGACATCCGCACCATGCTCAATGCCGGTGCCGACAAGGTCAGCATAAATACCGCGGCCATCCACAACCCTGAGCTGGTGCGCGAATCAGCCGAGCGTTTTGGCTCCCAGTGCATCGTGGTGGCGATAGACGCCAAGCGGGTGGCGGATGTGGACGGCAAGCCCCGCTGGGAAATCTTTACCCACGGCGGGCGCAAACCGACCGGCATCGACGCGGTGGCCTGGGCGGTGCGCATGGCGGAACTTGGGGCGGGGGAGATACTGCTTACCAGCATGGACCGGGACGGCACCAAGAACGGATTCGAGCTCGGGGTGACCCGGGCGATCACCGACGCGGTGGAAATACCGGTCATCGCCTCGGGCGGTGTGGGTACGCTGGATCACCTGGTTGACGGCATTCTGCTGGGCGGCGCCGACGCGGTGCTGGCGGCCAGTATTTTCCACTTCGGCGAGTTCACGGTACCTGAGGCCAAGGCCTATATGGCGGCCCGGGGGATTGAAGTCCGCCTGTAGGGCCGAATTTATTCGGCCATTCACTGGCGCAAATACAATGGCCGAATAAATACCCGGTAAAGCAGGGTAGCCCCTTCGGCCTACATGCTATCCGCGGCTTCTTTGTCGCGCAGCCCAAGTATATTGATACCCTTGAGCAGGCTCAGGGCCTCGTACAGCTGGTTGTCGCTGGTCAGCAAAGCGGTGGCCGCCTTCGCGGATGAGGCCCGCGATTTCCGCAGGTCGCTCTCCCCGTCGCCATTGCCCAGGTGCCCCGACAGGTCGGCCTCGGTAATCTGCTCCAAATCGTTGTAGGCAGTCACCTGGGCGCGCTCCACCACGATGTCGGGCACTATCCCCTCGGCCTGTATGGAGCGCCCGTTCGGCGTGTAGTAGCGAGCGGTGGTCAGCTTGATCGCCCGCGATTCCGACAGCGGCAGGATGGTCTGGACCGAGCCCTTGCCGAAGCTGGTTGAACCCATTATCACCGCACGGCCCCGGTCCTGCAGGGCGCCTGCAACAATTTCCGAGGCGCTGGCAGAGCCCGCGTTGATCAGTGCCACCATTGGCGCGCCGTCGGTAGTGTCGCCGGGATGGGCGTCGAAATGCATGTCCGAGTTCGGCAGCCGGC
>JAOUDU010000107.1 GCA_029859085.1 Gammaproteobacteria bacterium
CTGCCCAATACTGCCCCGGTAGCGGCCTGCTTTACCGCCTTCTCACCCGCTCGCGAGCTGGAAGCGTGGTTGAGCCGGGCGCACCAGGCCCGCGGCGGCTACGACGAAAAACTCGACCAGAAGCTGCGGGTGGCCGCGATTGGCATCCGCGCCCGCGGCTACGAGGTTACGCTCAGGACCAGGGCCGAGGCGAAACTCAAGGCCGAGTTGAACCGCATTCACGACGCCTGGAGCCTGGCGGCGCTGGAAGCCGCGGCCAACCAGTTCCAGTACGACCTGTGCGATGAATTCTATCACCTGGACCGGATCGATCCAAAAACCCGCTACGAGGTCAGCACCATTTCGGTGCCGATCTTCGTGTTCAAGGAGGTGCCCGTCCTCTGCTTCGTTGCCGGCTCATTCGACAAGGCGATAACCGGCACCCAGATCGGTGAGATCGCAGCCCGGATGAAAGCGTCGGCTGACCGCGTGACCCGGCTGGCGAGCGGCCGGACAAGCGTCGGCTGACCCCCCTCTGCCCAGGGAAATACACGGGATGACTGACAGCGCCCTTTACACCCGGAAAAAGGCCCGTTTCAGCCGGATGCTGACGGTCTACGGCCGCAAACCCGCGCTGGAAGCCCTGCGGGACGAGAGCCTGGGCTGCCATGCACTGCACCTTGCGGACAATAATCGCGAGGGCGGGATCATCGCCGAGCTGACCGCCGAGGCAGCGCGACGCGGGGTCGAGGTGATCCACCACAGCCGGGCCGAACTGGCCCGCATTTCAAAGAACGGCAAACAGGACCAGGGCGTCGCGGTGGATATCGCCTGCCCGGGATTTCGCACGCTCGAGGATTTCCTGCCGTCGCTGCTGCAGGACCGGGCCCTGAGGCTGCTGGCACTGGATGGCATCAGCAACCCGGCGAACCTCGGCATGATCGTCCGCTCCGCCGCGGCCGGGCAGGTCGACGGCATTATCTGGTCGCCGCGCGGCAACGCGGCGCTGGGGCCGCTGGTGATCAAGGCCAGTGCGGGCACGCTCTACCGGGCGCCACTGGTCATAGCCGGCGAGCTGCCAGCGGCGCTGCGCCAGTGCAGGGAGAACGGCGCCGGCATCTGCATACTCGACGCCAATGCGACGACCTCCCTGTTTGACTACAGGCCCGCACGCCACTGTGTCTACGTGCTGGGCAATGAAACCGAGGGCGTCTCCGCCGCGGTGCGGGAACTGGCCGATACCGCGCTGTCCATCCCGATGGCAAACGGGGTTGAGTCACTCAATGTCGCTGTGACCGCGAGCCTGATCGCCTACGCGGGGTTGCTGGGAGCAAGCGGGAAATCAACGGAGCTCAGGCCTGAGGCCGAATGAATACCCGATAAAACGGGGCAGGCCCTTCGGCCCTACAGGGCGGGAGAGCGGCAGCCATTTGCGTGAGGTAGGGTCGAATTCATTCGACCAAATGCCCAATGTCGGGTCGCATTTATTCGACCAATTGCCCGCCGCTACTTGGAGAGGTAGGACATACCCTCTTCCAGCCCCTTCAGCGTAAGGGGATACATATGGCCTTCGAGCAGCTTGTGGGTGATGGCGATCGACTGGGTGTACTGCCACTCGTCCTCGGGGGTCGGGTTGATCCAGATGACCTTGTTGTACACGTCCTTCAGGCGCCGCATCCAGAGCTCACCGGCCTCCTCATTCCAGTGCTCCACCGAACCCCCCGGCTGCACGATCTCGTAGGGCGACATCGAGGCGTCGCCGACGAAGACCACCTTGTAGTCATGGCTGTATTTGTGCATTACATCCAGCAGCGGGGTGCGCTCATTGTGGCGGCGGAAATTATTGCGCCAGACACTCTCGTAGATGAAGTTGTGGAAGTAGTAATACTCCATGTGCTTGAACTCGGTGCGCGCCGCCGAGAACAGCTCCTCGCAGACCTTCACGTGCGGGTCCATGGAGCCGCCGACGTCAAAAAACAGCAGCACCTTTACCGCGTTGTGGCGCTCGGGCACCATCTTTATGTCGAGCAGGCCGGCGTTGCGGGCCGTGGAACTGATGGTGTCGTCCAGGTCAAGCTCGTCCGCGGCGCCGGTGCGGGCGAACTTGCGCAGGCGGCGCAGCGCTATTTTGATATTGCGGGTGCCGAGCTCGACGCTGTCGTCCAGGTTCTTGAAGTCGCGCTTGTCCCAGACCTTGACCGCTTTCTTGTTGCGGCCGTTGGGCCCCACCCGGATACCCTCGGGATGGTATCCCTCCTGCCCGAAGGGCGAGGTGCCGCCGGTGCCTATCCACTTGTTGCCGCCCTGGTGGCGCTTCTTCTGCTCCTCCAGGCGCTTCTTGAATTCCTCGATCAGCTTTTCCAGGCCGCCCAGGGATTCAATCTTCGCCTTGTCCTCCTCGGACAGGTTCTTCATGAATTCCGAGCGCAGCCAGTCGTCCGGTATCATCGCCTGGATAATATCGTCCAGTGCCTCCAGCTCCTTGAAATGCAGGCCGAAGGCCCGGTCGAAACGGTCGAAGTACTTCTCGTCCTTGACCATGCAGGTGCGGCTGAAATAGTAGAACTCGTCCATGCTGCCGAAGGCGACATGGCGCTTCAGGCCCTCCAGCAGGTCGAGCAGCTCCCGCGGTGTCACCGGAACACCTGCATCCTTCAGCCCGAGGAAGAAGTTGATAAGCATGGCCTTACCTGGTCTCGCGCCGGTGCATGAAGGCGAGGCGCTCCAGCAGGTGCACATCCTGCTCGTTCTTGAGCAGGGCGCCGTACAGTGGCGGGATGGCTTTACTGTGGTCGCGATTCTTGAGGATTTCGTCGGGAATATCGTCCGCCATCAGCAGTTTCAGCCAGTCGATCAGCTCCGAGGTGGAGGGCTTCTTTTTCAGGCCGGGAATAGAGCGCACGTCGAAGAAGACTTCCATGGCTTCCTGCACCAGGTTTTTGGCGATATCCGGGTAGTGCACGCCGATAATCTCGCGCATGGTTTCCCGGTCGGGGAAGTTGATGAAATGGAAGAAACAGCGGCGCAGGAACGCGTCCGGCAGCTCCTTTTCATTGTTGCTGGTAATGATGATGATGGGGCGGTGCTTCGCCCTGATGGTCTGGCCGGTTTCGTAAACAAAGAATTCCATGCGATCCAGCTCCACCAGCAGGTCGTTGGGGAATTCGATATCCGCCTTGTCCACCTCGTCGATCAGCAGCACTACCTGCTCGTCCGAATCGAAAGCCTCCCACAGTTTGCCGCGCTTGATGTAGTTGGCAATATTGTGCACCTTCTCCCCACCCAGCTGGGAGTCCCGCAGGCGGGAGACCGCGTCGTACTCATACAGGCCCTGCTGGGCCTTGGTGGTTGACTTGATATGCCACTGGATCAGGCGCTTGCCCAGGCCCAGTGCCACTTCTTCCGCCAGCATGGTCTTGCCGGTGCCGGGCTCGCCCTTGATCAGCAGCGGGCGCTGCAGCGTTACCGCGGCATTTACCGCCATGCGCAGGTCGTCAGTGGCGACGTAACGTTCTGTTCCTTCGAATTTCATAACGGTGTTTCACCTTGTCTGTGTGCAAAAGCGTGTCAGGGTACCTATTGGCATAGCAGTTATCAATAGAATACCTGCCTCGTACTCAGGCCCTCGCGGCCGTTTTCGCGGGTCGCCTGGCCGGGGTTTTGGCCCGGGGCCTGGGCTGGGCCCCGCCGGAAGCCTTGCCTGGGGACTTGCCGGCGGGCGGCGGGGGCCGCCGCGGGCGCTTGCGGAACACGCTCAGGCGCAACAGCAGCGCCAGCACCACGGCGACCGTGCAGGTAAACGCCAGGGGCTTGAGCGCATGGCGCGCACCCTCCACTCCCTCCGTTATCAGCTGGAATACGGCGACGATCAGGGCCGGGGCGAGGGTATCCACACCGTCCTTGGGATACGCCGGGGTCAGCAACAGCGCCCCGGCCAGCAGCACCAGCAGGGCAACCAGGCCGGTGTTCCAGTGGCGGAGCACCCAGCACAGGTAGAGCATGGTGGCCAGGCCCGCGCCGATGTAAAAGTACAGCGCGGTCAGGTAGGAACTTTCGCTTAACACTGCTCACTCCTGTTCGTTTCCAGTTATTTTACCGGTGTTTTCCAGCCGGATTCTTCACCTGCTTGCAGCCGTCTATTCGACCCAGTGCACAATATGCTCGTCAAAGCCGTCGGGATGAACGTACTCATCGGAAATCGACCGGCCGCGGATCGAGATACCGCTGCGGTGCACGCTTTGGGCATCGCCACTCACCAGGGGGTGCCAGTCGGCCAGGCGCTCGCCGTGGGCCCGCAAGCGGTAGGCACAGGTGCTGGGCAACCAGTCGAGCTGATGGACGTTCCCCGGCTCCAGCCGGATGCAGTTGGGGACCAGCACGGAGCGATTGGGATAATCGCTGCAGCGACAGGTTTTTTCGTCGAGGTGGCGGCAGCGGACCCGGGTGTAAAACACCTCGCCGTCATCCTCGTCTTCCAGCTTGTGCAGGCAACACTTGGCGCAACCATCGCACAGGGCTTCCCACTCCCGGGGGCTGAGTTCGGCCAGGGCCTTGTCGTGCCACCACTCAGTCACGACTGCCGTCCCGGGACATCAATTCGGCCGCTGTCGGCGGCATTTGCAGGTAATAACCCTGCTCCTCGATCTTTGCCAGTACCTCCGCCGCGTTCGCCCGGGCCAGCTTGCGCCCGGTATCCAGCAGGATCGTCATCACCGCCCGGGGGTCACCGAACTGGCCGAGCAAAACCTCGGGCACATCGGCCAGGCCCCTGGCCTTGTCCACGTACAGGTAGGCCTCCGGCTTGCGCGCGCCCTTGTACACTTCCACCAGGCGTCTTGTCATGAGCCCGCCAGGCTCGCGCGCAGCGGCGAGATCACGACATCGAGCCGCCAACCCTGCCAGTGAGGGGGCTGCTCCACGGCCTCGCCAACGGCCTCGCGCAGCAACAGCTCGTAGTCCCGGCTCTGCAACAGGGCTTCCGGCGCGGTGGACAAGTCCGCGGCAATGGCCCGTACCCGGGCCTTGAGTTTCTTCAACTGGTTGCGCTGCGCCGCATCCAGCGGGCCCGGCAGCCGCGGCGGCAGCTGGGCCTCGGGCAACGCGCGCTCCAGGGCCAGCAACTCAAGCAATTCATCGGCGTTGCGACGCATCGCGGCCGCATCCAACCCCACCCGGGATTTCAGTTCCTCGGCAGTCTGCGGGTCGAACTGGGCCAGTTGCACACAGGCCTGGTCATCGATAATCCAGCCCCGGGGTTTGTCCCGCCTCCGGGCGGTTTCCTCGCGCCACGTACACACAGCCCGCAGGATGGCCAACTGCCGCGGGTTGAGTTTCCAGGCGTTCTTGAAGCGCTTGAAATAGTCGTTGCCCGGGCTGTTATAGGCGGCGATGGCGTCCCGGCCATCCGCCAGTACCCAGCTCTCCTTGCCCTGCTGCAGGCAGAGTTCCTCCAGGTGTCGCCACACCGGCAGCAGCCAGGCCACATCCTGGGCCGCGTACTCACACTGGGAGGGCGTCAGCGGGCGGCGCAGCCAGTCGGACGTGGTCTCGCCCTTGGGCAGGTCGACATCGCACACCAGCTTCACCAGGGCGCTGTAGCCCATGCCAAAACCCAGGTCCAGCAGCGCGGCGGCGCGCTGGGTGTCAAACAGCGGTTCCGGCAATACCCCCAGCCAGCGACTGAATACTTCCAGGTCCTCGCTGGCCGAATGCAATACCTTGACCACCCCCGGGTCCGCCAGCAGCGCGGCCAGCGGCGCGGTATCGTTGATTGCCAGGGGATCGACCAGCAGCGCAGTGTCGCCGAAACACAGCTGCACCAGCGCGACCTGAGGAAAGAACGTATTGCGGCGCATGAACTCGGTATCCACCGCGACCACGGTGCTGCCCGCCACCCGGGCCAGGGCAGCCTGCAGCGCCGCGTCCGACTCGATCAGTTGCCACTCCATATTAAGTCACCGTCCGGCGGCCGCTCAGGGCATGGGCCAGGGTGGAACCATCGACATATTCCAGCTCGCCACCCAGGGGCACGCCGTGGGCAATGCGCGACACCTTTACCCCGGCACTTTGCAGCATGTCCGTCAGGTAGTAGGCCGTGGCCTCCCCCTCGACCGTCGGGTTGGTCGCGAGAATCACCTCAGCTATGCCTTCATCGACAACCCGCTGGTGGAATTTTTCCAGGCCGATTTCGGCCGGGCCGATGCCATCGATGGGCGACAGGTGTCCCATCAGCACAAAGTAGATGCCATTGAAGCCACCGCTCTCCTCGATCGCCAGTACGTCCGCCGGGGTCTCCACCACACAAATAGTAGTGCCGTCGCGCCGGGGGTCAGCACAGATTTCACAGACCTCCAGCTCGGTAAAGTTGCGGCAGCGGCTGCAGTGGTCGACCCGCTCCACCGCCTCCAGCAGGGCCGTGGCAAGGGAGGTGGCGCCCTCCCGGTCCCGTTCCAGCAGGTGCAGGGTCATGCGCTGGGCGGACTTGGGGCCGACGCCGGGCAGGCAGCGCAGGGTATCCATCAGGTTTTGCAGGGCTGGGCTGAATTTCATGGGCGGCGGCAGGTTCTCACAGTGGCGGCTTGCTCGGTCACGGCGTGCCGGTCAAAAGGGCAGCTTGAAGCCGCCGGGCAGGTTCAGGCCCGACGCCAGGCCGGACATCGCGTCGCGGTTGTTCGCCTCGACCTTGCGCACGGCATCGTTCACCGCCGCTGCCAGCAGGTCTTCCAGCACTTCCTTGTCCTCGCTGAATACAGCGTCGTCTATCGATACCCGCTTGATGTCGTGGCGCCCGGTCATGATCACCGAGACCAGGCCTGCGCCCGCCTCCCCACGCACCTCGGTATTGGCGAGTTCCTCCTGCTTTTTCTGCAGGTCGGCCTGCATCTTCTGGGCTTGCTGCATCAGGTCTGCAATATTGCCTTTCATCGACCCTCCTCAAATAGTCACGGGATATACGAAAAAACCGGGGTCACGGATCCACCGGGGTTATGGATGAGCGGTCGAGCTCGCCGTCGAAGCGCGCTATCAGCTGCTGTAATAACGGGTCGGCCTCAATGCTCGCGACCGCGGCCTGTTGCCGCTCCTGGCGCTGCCGCTCCTGGCGCCGGGCCGGTGTCTCAGCCAGCGGCTGCCCCTGCTCAATTGTCAGCGACAGAGCCCGGTTGAAGTATTTCTCCAGGGCAGCGCGAATCTGGCCGGTGTGGCCCTTGTTGAACAGCGCGGCGTTATCGCTGTCCAGGACAAGCTGCAGGGCATCGCCGTCACGGCCGCGCAATTCGCAGTGGAGCGCTATGGTATACACAATTCCACCCAGGCCCAACTGCTCCAGTACCTGGTGCCAGTTGTCCGGGCCCAGGGAATCGAGATCGCCAACCCGGCCCGCGGTCCCACGGGGGCCAGGGGCGGTCCCGGTTGTGACGACGGCATCCGGCCCAGGCCGGACTACCTGCGCCGCGACCGGCTGCTGCCTGGTATGGACCTGCTTTGCCGGTTCAACAGGAGGCGGCTGCCCGGCGGGCGCGCCCGGCACCGGCTGCGACGCCGCCGGCGCGCTAACGGGCTTTTTTGCCGGGCCGTCGACCTCCCGCGCGACAGTTTTGGCAGGGGCGGTCCCGGCGGGCACGAGGTCGCCCGGCGCCAGGGTTTCGTCCACCACCGCGGCCGGACGGAAAGCCACCATGCGCAGCAGTATCATTTCAAAGCCGCTGCGCGGGTCCGCCGCCAGCGCGATATCGCGCTTGCCGTTGAGGGCGATCTGGTAAAACAGCTGGGTATCTTCGGCGGTCATC
>JAOUDU010000108.1 GCA_029859085.1 Gammaproteobacteria bacterium
CATGAACCGCAGTGTTGCCGATGTAAACGGGGGTGTCCTGCTGGTATCCCAGTTCACCCTGTCAGCGGATACCGCCAGGGGATTGCGACCGGGTTTTTCCCGGGCGCTGGCGCCGGCGGAAGCGCAGGCCCTGTACGAATACATGCTGGCGGGTCTGCAGCGGCGGCATGCGCCTGTGGCAGCGGGCGTGTTCGGTGCAGATATGCAGGTCAGCCTTACCAATGACGGACCCGTGACCTTCCTGCTCGAGTCAGGCTGAGCGCGCGTACACCATCTGGATGTGCGGTATGCCGTCCTCGCCGAACACATCGCCGTCAGCGCTGAAACCAAGGTCCGCATAGAACTCCCGCAGGTAGGCCTGGGCGTTGATCCGGATATCCTGTTCGGGCCAGCGACCCAGGTTGTGCCTGATGCCGCGCTCCACCAGTTCCCGGCCGAGTTGCCTGCCCCTGGATTGCGCCCTGACGACAATGCGGCCGAGCGCGCTTTCGGGCCAGGCTGTGCCTGGCGCGAGGCAGCGCTGGTAGGCGACCAGTTCATCCCGGTGCCAGCAGAGCATGTGGACGGCGCCCTGGTCGAGGTTGTCGAGGTCGAGGTAGGCACAGTTCTGCTCCACTGCAAAAACTTCCTGTCGCAGGCGCAGCGCGGCGTAAAGTTGCAGTATGTCGAGCCCGGAAAATTCACAGGTCTGCCACAGGTGGTCCATCTACCGGGAGTCCTCCTGACAAAATCCGGGAGAAGCGTTCTCCCCCGCCGGATTAGTTGCTACTATAGGTCGGAAACAGTAGCGGGAAAAGAATTTAACTCTCCCACAAGCTGCAGACAGGGGTTAGCCGATGTTGGCCGATGCTGAACTCGCGCAGGATTTTACAATACTCACCCGGCAGTACCGTGAACTGATCGACTCCCTGCTGGGAGTGGTCGGGATTCCCGGCATGCCGGTGGAAGTGGCGCCGGCCGGGGAGGGAAACTTTCGCGGCTATGACGGCAACCAGTTCTATGTGGTGCAGCGCGGATCCATCAACGCTCACTACCAGGGCAAAACCGTATACACCCTGGAGGAGGGCGACATCCTGCTGCCGGATATCGCCGGCAGCGCCGACGACGACAGCACGGTTCATTACCGCAGCGCGGCCGGCGCCCGGCTGCACAGCTACCCCGCGCTGGAGTTCATGCGCCGGGTGTTCAGCGAGCCGGCGGCCATGCGCCTGTGGAGCAGGTTGCTGGTTACCTATGCCGGCCTGATGCTCCGTATCACCGCGGCCCACGTGCCCGAGGAGGCGCCGGCCACCCCGGGTTACGAGGACTATGCGCCGGGAGAGATCATCATCCGCCAGGGTGACCGCGCGGATTACGTCTTCAATATGTCCAGCGGTGTGGCCGAGGTACTGGTCGACGATATCACCGTGGGGCGGATTGGCGAGGGTGAGATTTTCGGGGCCATGGCGGCGCTCACCCATGCCGATCGCAGTGCCACCGTGCGCGCCAAGACGGCCTGCTCGGTGGTAAAGGTGCCCAAGGAGCAGTTTACCGAACTTATCAAGAGCAACCCCGCCACCATCCACAGCCTGCTGGTCGATATGGCAAATTCAATCGTCAATCTCAACGAACAGCTGGTGGGCCTGCGCGGTAGCAACCATGGTGTGAACTAGCGCCCCTGCCGGCTCTGCCGGCGGGCTTACAACAGTTTTTCCCCCAGGGCGTATTGCCCGGCTTAACTTTACCAGGACAGGCCATTACTTAATGTCTGACATTCTCGAAATTGATAACGATGGCATCGAGCAGGTGTCGCTGAAGCAGTATGCGGAAAAGGCTTACCTGGACTATTCCATGTACGTCATCCTCGACCGCGCCCTGCCCCATGTGGGCGATGGCCTGAAGCCGGTGCAGCGGCGCATCGTTTACGCGATGAGCGAGCTCGGCCTGAAATCGAGCGCCAAGTACAAGAAGTCGGCGCGGACCGTCGGCGATGTCATCGGCAAGTTTCACCCCCACGGCGACAGTGCCGCCTACGAGGCCATGGTGCTGATGGCCCAGGACTTCAGCTATCGCTATCCCCTGGTGGACGGGCAGGGTAACTGGGGTTCGCCGGACGACCCGAAATCCTTTGCGGCGATGCGCTACACCGAATCGCGCCTGACCGCCTATGCGGATGTGCTGCTGGCGGAACTCGGCCAGGGCACCGTCGACTGGGCCCCGAACTTTGACGGCACCATGGACGAGCCGCGGGTATTGCCGGCCCAGGTACCCAATGTGCTCCTCAACGGTACCACCGGCATCGCGGTGGGCATGGCGACCGATGTCCCACCCCACAACCTGCGGGAGGTGGTATCAGCGGCAATTCGCCTGCTGGAGGCCCCCAGGTCCACCGCGGCGGACTTGTGCGAACATGTGCTGGCGCCGGATTTCCCCACCGAGGCCGAAATCATCACGCCCCGGGAAGACATCCTCGCGATGTACGAGACCGGCCGCGGCAGCCTGCGCATGCGCGCGGTCTGGGAGCGCGACGGCGGCGACCTGGTGATCACTGCCCTGCCCTACCAGGTATCGGGCTCGCGGGTGCTGGAACAGATTGCCCAGCAGATGCAGGCAAAAAAACTGCCGATGGTCGCCGACCTGCGGGACGAATCGGATCACGAGGACCCCACCCGGCTGGTTATCGTGCCCCGCTCGAACCGCATCGATGCCGAAGGCCTGATGAACCACCTGTTTGCCACCACCGACCTCGAGCGCAGCTACCGGGTCAACCTGAATATGATCGGCATCGACGGCCGTCCGGGGGTGAAGTCGCTCGATAAAATTCTGCGGGAGTGGCTGTCGTTTCGAACCGACACGGTCCGGCGCAGGCTTGAGTACCGCCTGGAGCGGGTGCTTAAACGCCTGCATATACTCGAAGGCTATCTCATCGCGTTCCTCAATATCGATGAGGTCATCCATATCATCCGCACCGAGGACAAGCCCAAGCCCGCGCTGATGCAGCGTTTCGGTTTGAGCGATCCGCAGGCGGAGGCGGTGCTGGAACTGAAGTTGCGCAACCTCGCCAGGCTGGAAGAAATCAGTATCCGGGGCGAGCAGGACGAGTTGGCCAGTGAGCGCGACGAACTGCAGAAAATCCTGGGCAGCGCAGCCAGGCTCAAGACCCTTATCAAGAACGAATTGCTCGCGGTTGCCGAAAAATACGGCGACAAGCGCCGTTCTCCCCTGGTGCAACGGGAGGAAGCGAAAGCCTTCAGCGAACTGGAGATGGTGAGTGCCGACCCGGTGACGGTAGTGATCTCGGAGAAAGGCTGGATTCGCGGCGCCAGGGGCCACGACATCGATCCCGCCAGCCTCAGCTACAAGTCCGGGGACAGTTTCAAGATGGCGGCGCACGGGCGCAGTAACCAGCCGGTGGTGATACTGGATTCCACCGGCCGTGCCTACACCGTGGCCAGCCACAACCTGCCCTCCGCCAGGGGCCAGGGTGAGCCGCTCACAGGGCGCATCAACCCCCCATCGGGCGCGACATTCGAGGGCTTGATGATGGGCCGCGAGGACCAGCTGTTCCTGCTGGCCAGCGATGCCGGCTACGGCTTCGTGGCCAGGCTGGGGGACCTGCAGACCAAGAACCGTGCGGGCAAAGCGGCCATCAGCCTGCCGGGGGGAAGCCGGGTGCTGCAACCGGCGTCGATTTCCGCCGTCGAGGGCGCCTGGGTCGCCGCCGCGAGCAACGAGGGGCGGCTGCTGGTGTTCCCGCTGGCGGACCTGCCGCAGCTGGCCCGGGGCAAGGGCAACAAGATCATCGGCATTCCCTCCGCCAGGGTTCTGAGCCGCGACGAATTCGTGGTGGGGGTGCAGGTGATAACCGGGCAGGACAGTCTCGTGGTAGAGGCGGGGAAGCGACACATCAAGCTGAAATTCTCCGAGCTCGAGCACTACCGCGGGGAGCGGGGCCGGCGCGGCAACAAGCTGCCGCGGGGCTTCCAGAAAGTGGACACCATCCGCGTCGAGCGCTGATCAGCCCCGGGCGGGGTCCAGCAGCCGCCTCAGAATCAGGCGCAGCTGTCGCTCCAGCAGGTCCTGGTAGGGTTCGGCGAACTCCTCCAGCATCGCAAAGTCCATTACCTCGGTGGCCTCGTGTTGCAGGCGGCTGGCGATATCCGGGTCCTCGCAAACCACGGGGGAGAGCAGGATTCGCGGTGGCCGGTTGGCGCAGATGGCCTCCAGCTCATCGAGGGTGTGCTGGATATACAGGCCGGGGTAGATGTCCGCCGGGTCCCCTACACCCAGTTCACTCTGCGAAATAGCCATCGCCATGGACAGGGTCCTGCGCATCTGCTGCTCCAGTTCGGGGCTGGCCGACTGAATCAACCAGGCGCATGAAGCCGCCCGGAAGGCGGCGCTGCCGGCGCTGTTCGGTCCGCTGAAATAAATGGCCAGGCCGAACTGGCGCGCCACCTGCAGGTCCCCCGCGTAAAAATTTGCCGCCGCCAGTACCAGTTGGTGCAGCCGGTTGGTGTAGCGGTGCAGCGCCTGCTCATCCAGGGTATCGACGTAATCCGCCAGGCTCGTGAGGTGCAGGTAGAGCACGGCGGTGGTGCGGTAATTTTCCTCTCGCGGATTGGTCTCGCTGCGGGTGCGCAGCAGGTCCATGGGAAGCGCGCTTATGTTGCGTGCGAGGGATGCCAGTTCGTTCCTGGCAACGGGGTCCACCGCCTGGTCTTCCAGCGCTATCGACCGGGCGAGGTCGCCCAGCTGGTTGGCGAGGCGCTGGCTGAAGTGCCTGGTGGTGATATACACGGTCAGGCTGAGCAGAACCGCCAACCCCAGCAGGCTCAGCACGAATTGCAGACGGGCGGCGCCGGCATCGTCGGTGCTGATCGTGATCACAACTTTTCCGGCGATATCCGATTCCACCCGCACCTGAGCACTGTACTGCTGGAGGTTCTGGCCGAGGGCTTTGCCGGCCTGGCCCAGCGCCTTGCCCTCGACGTCAAAGATTGCCACTTCCTCCGCCGAGGATGATTCGAGGAATCGCTGCAGTGAAGCCGCGACACTCAACAGGTCGCCGGTCTCCAGCGCCGCACTGATGCGGGTGGCGATCTGGCGGGCCAGCGCCGAGCCGTATTCCTCCTGCTGTTGCAATTGCATATGGCGGGTGGATATGGCGGCCAGGGTCACCAGGGCGAAGCTGACCAGCAGGCACATACCGGCTGTGGCGAGCGCCAGTTGTTGGCTTAGGCTACTGTTCCTCAGGGGGTTTTTCACGCGGGTCTGCAGGCTACCGTATTGGGACGCGGGCCAGTATAAACCAGAGCTGGCGCAGGGGGAGACTTTTGTGCCACACCTGCGCCACGGCCTGCCCTTTGCTTCCCAGTGCTCCGCGCGAGCGGGTAGAATACGCGCCTTGCCATTATCCCTGGACATCTTCAGTGAATGACATATTGCTGCTGAGTATTTCCGGTGAGGACCAGCCGGGCCTCACCGCCGGGATCACTGCGATCCTGGCGGCGCATTCGGTCAACGTGCTGGACATCGGCCAGGCGGTCATTCATGCGACGCTGTCCATGGGGGTGCTGGTGGAAGTCCCCGGCGACTGCGATTCCGGGGGCATGAGCCAGGCTTTAAAGGACTATGCGGAAGCTCGCGGCATGCAGGCGCGAATCACCCGGGTATCCCCCGACAGTTACGCCCTCTGGGTGCAGGCCCAGGGCCGGGCCCGCTATATCATCACGCTGCTGGCGCGCAAGATAACCGCTGACCAGTTGTCCCGGGTTACCGCCGTGGTATCCCGGCACGGCCTGAATATTGATGGTATCAGCCGCCTGTCAGGGCGCATTCCGCTGGGTGAGCTGCCGGCACTCAGCAAGGCCTGCGTTGAGTTTTCGGTGCGGGGTCAGCTGCAGGACTCCAACCTGTTCCGGCGCGACCTGCTGGAGGTCGCCGGCGCCCTCGACGTGGACCTGGCGTTCCAGCAGGACACGATGTACCGCCGCAACCGCCGCCTTGTCGTGTTTGACATGGACTCAACCCTGATAGAGGCGGAGGTCATCGATGAACTGGCGCGCCGCGCCGGGGTTGGCGACCAGGTCAGCGCCATAACCGAGCGGGCCATGCGCGGCGAGATCGACTTCAGCGAAAGCTTCCGGGCCCGGGTGGCACTGCTGCAGGGACTGCGGGAGGAGGCTCTGGAACAGGTGGCGAGCGAGCTGAAGATAACCGAGGGCGCGGAACACCTGATTACCACGCTGCGCACCCTGGGCTACAAGACCGCGATACTATCCGGGGGTTTTACCTACTTCGCCCGCTACCTGCAGAGCCGGCTCGGAATTGACTATATCCACGCCAATGAGCTCGATATCGCCGACGGGCTGGTGACGGGCAGGGTGGTGGGCCCGATCGTCGACGGCGCGCGCAAAGCCCAATTGCTGCGTGAGCTGGCCGGCCAGCAAAACATAGACCTGCAGCAGGTGATTGCGGTGGGTGATGGCGCCAATGACCTGCCGATGCTCAGCATCGCGGGCCTGGGTATAGCCTTCAGGGCCAAACCCCTGGTCAAGCAGTCAGCGGAGCAGTCGATATCGACCCTGGGCCTGGATGCGATTCTGTACCTGCTGGGGCTTTCCGACCGCTACCAGAATCACGCCAGTAACCGCAAGCAGCCGTCAGATATTGGTCCACAATGAGTCGTAGTGGGTATCCCGGGGACGGCTCTTGTCTTCCGCCAGCACTTCCCCGAGCTGTTTGATGTAGCGAAACTCAAACTGTGTGAAAGCACCGGTTACCGACACCTGGCGAATCAGCTGGATGAAGAATTCCTCACCCTGCCGGAACAGGATGATTTTCTGGCGCTCCCGAAAGCCGGCCCGCGGTGTTACCAGGGTAGGCGGTTGCCCGACGAGCTTGATGCCCGGCAGCAGCAGTACCCGCATCGGCTCTGCTGGCTCGCCTTTTTTCTGTTGTTGCAGGTAGGCGCCATAGGGTTTCGCGCCCGGGCTGAGCAGCTCCAGCCCGACCAGGGTCCTGGTGTTATCGAGTCGGCTCATCCAGCGGATCGCCGCCAACGCCCAGCGCGGGCTCTCGTCCTCGCGCACGCACACGATGTCACCGGTCTTGATGCCAGACGGTAATTCGGCAGTCCACTCCAGGCAGTAGCCCCCGGGGCTGGCGTCGAACATGGTCACGCTGTAGGCCTGGTAACGCTGCTGGTCGGGCAGTTCGTCCCGCTCCTCCCGCCCCTCCAGCGCGGCCAGGGTCTCGCTGTCTAAAATCACCTCGTGTGTCAGCGCGTCATTCCCGAGGGCGTAGGATTCCCTGGTAAAATCCTCTTCCGGATTGGCCTTCTGCCAGATGTCGCTTCTGCCCTGCCTTGCGAGGAAAGGGTTCCCGCTGATCCGCTCGGAGGGCGTGGGCATATAGTCCCGCCCGTACAGTACCTGCTCGAAATTCTGTTCACCCGCCAGGTGGTAGTGGCAGGCGCTCAGGCCGATGCCAACCCACATGGCCCTGCCCACCCGCTTGCGGGTGAAATTGCGCATGCTCATTTTGCTGAAGCAGGTGATGAGGTGATTCAGCAGGGACGGACCTACAACCGTGTCCCTGTCGAAGATCACTCCCTTTTTATCGTCTTGTGCGACGAGTTTTTCCAGGTGAGCAACCAGCGGCCCGGTATCGATATACCGTGTCCTGGGGCCGGGGGCTTGGTGATATAGCTGGCTGTACATTGCCGGCAGGTCATTGTCCAGGTCCGTAAGGAACTGGTCTTTCTGCCCGGCGACGCT
>JAOUDU010000109.1 GCA_029859085.1 Gammaproteobacteria bacterium
GGTCGGACAACTGGCGCGCGGGTCCGGCCTCCAGCAGCAGTGTGCGTTTCCCCGCCCGGGCGGCCTGCGCCGCAATCACACTGCCCGCCGCACCCGAACCCACTATCACTACATCGAAGGAGTCCTGGGAGCCTGCTTTCTGCGCGTAATCTACCATGCCCGCGGCGGCTCGATATGGGCCATGTAGGGAATATCGATACGGCCGAATCCCGCCTCGGTGCCATAGACCACGTCGCAGGCATCAGAGCGAATGACGAAATGGAAAAAGGAAGCCGGGGGGCCGTTCCAGTCCTTTGCCTGGTCCGCGGCCATATCCGCCAGCAATATACTGGCCTGGCTGGTATCGAGGGATGACCAGGGCCTGTCAAAGCGCAGTTTTGCCAGTTGCCCCGCTGCGGACAGGCCTCCGCGGTAGAAACCGGTGAAATCCCCCGGCGATACCCCCAGGTACTTCAGCATCAGCAGGTTGTCCCGGGGGGCGGCCGCCAACTGCTTGTCGATATACTGGGCCACTCCCGCCTCCCGCGCGCCAGGCACGAGGGCTTCGGCGAGGGCCTCCAGGGTGGAAACCTCGTCGGCCGAAAGTACCTGGTAGGGAAGCCCGGCCGCATGGGCCGAAGCGGGAGAGAGCAGCAGCACGTCCCCCGCCACGGCAATCGACAGCACAATGCCTGATGTTTTCAGGAACTGGCGTCGATCGCGCTCCATCAAACCGACAATACCGTTATCAGAAGCTGTAGCGCAGCCCCACGCTGTAATAACGCCTGTCGCGGTAGGAGACCTCGTTACAGCCGCACAGGGTCGCCAGGTCGAAGCCCTGCACACCGGCGCTCTCGTCGGTCAGGTTGCGCCCCGCCAGGGTCGCCAGCCAGGTCTGGTCGCTGCTCTCCCAGCTGACCATGGCGTTGAACAGGGTGTAGCTGTCGAACTGGTCAGCGCTGAAATTGCGCAGGTTGTAGTAAAAGCTGTCCGAGTAACTCACGTCTGCCTGCACCGCCATGATGCCGCCCAGGGCGTCCCAGGAATAGCGGGCCATGCCTGACGCCTGGAGCGGTGGCGCGTAGGTGGGCTCCACGTCCCGCGGGGGCAGCGGCGAGCCGAATCGCAGGGGTACATCCTGCACCGTGGCATCGAACCAGGCGATATTGGCCATCAGGTCCAGGCCGTCCATGGGAGAGGTCTGCAGCTCCAGTTCGGCGCCGTAGGTTTCGGCGTCGGCGTTGAACACGACACCGCCCACCCCGACGAACAGGAAGGACTGGTAGTCCGAGTAATCGTAATAGTAGACCGTACCGTTGAGGCGCGTAGTACCGTCGAACAGGGTGGACTTGAAGCCGGTCTCGTAGGAGATCAGCACCTCCTCGTCATAGGGCAGGGCGGCATCCCCGCCTGAACCGAAGTAGGAGCCCAGCAGCGGCGCGTTGAAACTGCCGGCCTTCACACCCCGGTTGACGCCCGCCCACAGCAGCAGGTCATCATTGGGGCGCCAGTCCAGCTGTACCTTGCCGGCCCACAGGGTGTCCGAGGTATCGTCCTTGTATCTTATGATCGGGGCATCCGGGCTGTCGAGGAAGGGTCCCTTGTTGAAGGTATCGTTGGCGAAGGACCGGTAGATCCCGATGCCCAGGTCGAAGTCCTTCTCTTCCTGGATGACCCGGCCGCCGACGGTAAAGGTGAAGTGCTCGGCAAAATCGTAATCCAGCTGCCCGAACAAGCTGTAGGAGGTGGTTTCCAGCATGGCGTTGACACCGATATCAACCGGGCCGCCAAACGGCCCGCCGGCCCCAACGATACTGTTCTCAGGCGCCTTCAGGCCGTTGTCCGATTCGTTGTCGATATACAGGAAGTAGACACCGGTCACCCAGCGCGTGTTGTCGGTCGCGCCATTGACCCGGAATTCCTGGGTGAATGTATCGGCATTGACCCCGGCGTAGTTGGCCAGCTGGTTGACCGGCGCCGAGTCGACGTCGATAAACAGCGACTTGTCATACGACTTGTAATCCGTGATTGAGGTGAAGTCGCTGCCGTCCGCCAGTTCCCAGTTGACCCGGCCGTAGAGCCCGCTGGTCTCGGTGGAACCGTTGTTGTCAAAGGCGAAATCCCCTGCAAAGGTGGGGTCGTCGCCATCCGGGTCGAGATAGCCGAAGAAGTCAGCACCCGGCGCCAGCCGGCCCGGCAAACCGATCCCGCCGCCCGGAAACAGCTGACTGCCGTCAAAAACGTTGCCGCCGCCGTCCGCGTCACCCTGGATACTGAGCCGGGTTTCATCCCGCGGCGTATCGATCACGTTGATAATTTCGCCCATATCATCGACGACGGCGATGGTGGACTTGGACTGGTAGGGGCCGGTCGCGACATCGGTCTTGGCATAACTGCCCATCAGTGTGACTTCCAGGGTATCGCTGGGCTTGAAGGCCAGGGTGGCCCTGCCGGCCATGGTATCGTCGTCTCCCAGGTCCGCGCCTTCACCGGGACCGGGACCCGGGTTGAACAGCGGGGCATCCGGATACTTGTTTTCCAGGTAGGCATCCTGCTGGTTGTAGCGAATGGCAAGCCGTCCCGCGGCGGAATCGCCGATGGGCCCGGTGACGGCCGCCTCGACGGTGTAGCGGTTGGCATCGTTGGGGACATCAAACTGGCCCGCGGTGAAATCCATGTAGCCGCCGAAGTTCTCGTAATCCGGCTTCATGGACACGTAATTGACCGCGCCGCCGGTGGCGTTGCGGCCAAACAGGGTGCCCTGGGGCCCCTTCAGTATTTCCACCCGGTCGATATCGAATACTGCGAAGGTCTGGCCCTGGGCGATGGCGATATAGCCCTCGTCGAGGTACACCGCGTTGGGTGATTCAATGATGTCGTTGAAGTCGTTCTGGGTGACACCGCGAATGGAGAACTGGGTATTCTGGCCCGCCAGGTTGCCGCTGATATGCACGCCCGGTGTAAAGGTGGCGATATCAAAACTCTCCTTCACCCCCATGGCGGCCATCTGGGCGCCGGTAAAGGCCGTCACCGCCAGCGGTACGTCCTGGAGCTTCTCTTCCCGCTTCTGGGCGGTTACGACGGTCTCCTCCAGGATATTCGCGGCCAGGGCGGTCTGCAGGGGCAGCGCGCCGGCCAGCAATGTCAGCGAGGTAAGCGAGCCGACCCATTGTTTTCTTGCACCTAGATTTTTCATTATTAGTATCTCCGTTAGATGTTGTTATGAGTGGTCCTGGTCTACTTGAACACCTGGCGCAACCCTTTTTTCTCCAACCGCGGTATTACCTCCTCCCGAAAATACGGAAACTCGCGCGCGTAGTCAACGAATGCCAGCGTGGTGCCCGCCAACCCGGTAGCGCTGAGCTGCTCCAGCTGGTCGGCGATATGGTCCGGTGTCCCCACCAGCGGGAAGCCGCCGTGGCCCGCGGCGAAACGGTCGCGGAAATTCGCCAGCGCCTCGGGGGTGAAGGACTGGGCGTGCATGCCCTGCAGCTTCATCAGGTAATCCACCGCCTCCCAGTCGGCGTTCTGGTTGGCGTAATAGTCCAGGTAATCCTCGGCTTCCCGCTGGGTGGGCCTGCATACCACGGTGCAGAAGGTGAACACGCCCATGCTGCGCTTTGCCGCCGCGGCGCGTGACCTGATTTCGGTCACGGTTGCCCGGGCCTGGTCGAAGTCGAATACGGGGGTAAAGAGGAAATCGGCATTGCGGACCGCAAATTGGCGCCCCTCCTCGGACGCCGCCGCATTCAGGATGGGCACATGTGCCTGCACCGGGCGGGGATTGCCGTAGACCCCGGTACCCTGGAAATACTTGCCGTGCCAGTCGAAGGGCTTCTCCTCTTTCCACAGTTTCTGCACATAATCGAACCACTCCTGGGCGCGGGCATAGCGTTCGGCATGCGCCTGGGGCAGCTCGACGCCGAAGGCGTCATATTCCGGCTTGTTCCAGCCGGCGACGACATTGAGCCCAACGCGACCGCCACCGAGCTGGTCTATGGTCGCCAGCTGCTTGGCGGTGACTATCGGGTGGTTGAAGGCGGTGTGGACCGTGGCAAACACCTGGATGTTGCGGGTATGGGCGGTCAGACCCGCAGCCCAGGTGACCGTTTCGAGGACCCCGCCATGGAAATCGGTCTCCCCGCCATAGCCGATCCAGCGGGCAATGGGGAGCATGAACTCCAGCCCGGCCTCGTCACACTGGCGCACCAGGTCCAGGTTGTTCTCCCAGCTGTTGTCCCAGCGCTCCTCTACCTTCGTCACCGCCATGCCGCTGGAGCAGTTGGCGGAAAAAATGCCCAATTTCAATTTATTATCGTTAAACATCGGACCGGGGCTTGCCATCAGTGTCACCTCGACTGGGTCAGTTGCGTTGCACAAGGAATGGGAGCATCATTTCTTTTATCGAATTTACAGATTACTTTAAATATAAAATTAATCAATATCAAGGATTTTTTGTGATGCCGGAAAAGACATATCTCCCGGACGGGACACGGGGGGCCGCGGATCGGCTCAACAAGTACTGGCACCTGTCGACCAGCGACCACGAGGTGGCCATAACGGAGCTGGAGTTCTCCATCTTCCGTATTTTCGGCGCGTTCAATCGCTGGATGGATGACCTGACCGCCTGCTGCCAGAATGACGCGGACCAGTTGTGCAGCGGCATGGACTTCTCCCTGCTCAATGTGATTCGTATGCACGACCGCGCCAAGAGCATCTCCGAAGTGGGAAGGCTCCTCAACCGCGACGATTTGTCGAACCTGCAGTACAGTATCCGCAAGCTCACCAAATCGGGGTTCATAAAAAAGCTGGGTTCAAAGGGCAACAAGAAGGGAGCGACCTACGCCACCACCGACAGGGGGATAGAAGTGACGGATCTGTACGCCAGGTACCGCAAGGAACTCCTGCTACCGCTGACCGGGGGTATTGCCGCGAGTGACGAGCGCATGTCCCAGGTCGCGAATATGCTGACACTGTTATCCGGCATTTATGACCAGGCCGCCTGCCTGGCCGCTACCCATCGGGACGCCTAGGCCGTGCCGTGTAATACGCTGCCGATACGTTGGCGCCATCACCGGAGCGCTGCCCGATGATGGCATTTGAAGATTTTGCCTGCGGGCAGGTCATAACCCTGGGTGAGTACGAGGTCACTGAAGCGGAAATGATCGAGTTCGCCAGGCGTTATGACCCGCAATATTTTCACACGGATCCGGTTGCCGCCGCGGACTCACCCTTCGGCGGACTGATTGCCAGCGGCTGGCTGACGGCAGCCATCCTGATGCGTATGCAATGTGACAGTTTCATGATGGACTCGACCTGTGTCGGGTCCCCCGGAGTCGATGAGATCCGGTGGTTAAAACCGGTGCGCCCGGGCGACAGGCTGCACGGAACAATTGAGGTCGTGGCGGCAAATCCCTCCCGGTCAAAGCCGGACCGGGGCGTCGTGCTGAGCCGGGTGGAAATCCGCAACCAGGATGACATACTGGTGATGAGCCTGGTGACGCGCGCTATTTACCTGACCAGAAAATAGCTGCGGGTACTGCGTGGCCGATCTATACAGATGGACGGTGCAACCGTGAAAAATCAGGGTGAAGTGAAGTTTTACACGCCGGGCCGGGAGTACTACTTCGAAGAAGGCTGCTTCATCAATGAGCTGTCCAATGAGCCAGATGACCCTGCAGTGTCGCTCGCCCGGGCCCGGGTGGAGCCCGGCAAGACAACCCGCTGGCACTACCTGAAACAAACATCCGAGCGCTATGTAATCATCTCCGGCAGCGGCCTTGTTGAGACGGGAGAGCGCGCCCCGGCTGCGGTCAGCGCCGGTGACGTGGTGTTGATTCCACCCGGTGTCAGGCAACGTATTCACAGTGCCGGACCTGGTGACCTGGTGTTTCTGGCTATATGTTCGCCGCGTTTCCAGCCGCAGAACTATGTGGATTGTGACGTGCCCCATCCGGCACTGGACGAATAGCCAGCCAGAGCATTGCCATGTCAAATGAGCTGCTTATACGCAATATGTCCCGTTCGGAGGTAAACGACCTGGTTGACTGGGCGGCGGCTGAAGGCTGGAACCCCGGCCTGCACGACGCCGATCTGTTCTGGACCACGGACCCTGGCGCGTTTATTGCGGCGGACCTGGACGGCGAGCTCATTGGCGGCGGGGCTATCACGTCGTACGGTGGCGAATTCGGCTTCATGGGGTTTTTTATCGTCAGGCCTGAATACAGGGGTCGCGGACTCGGCAATTCCATCTGGCATGCCCGTCGGGACCGGCTTATCGGGCGCCTGGACCCGGGAGCGAGTATCGGGATGGACGGCGTATTCACGATGCAGGACTACTACGCCAGGGGCGGATTCGTCTTTTCTCACCGCAACCTGCGTTTTCATACTGAAGTACCGCTGCGGATGACAAGCTCGCGGCTCCATGACGATCACATCGCTCCATTGGCCGCCGTGCCGTTCGACCGGGTTCTTGAATACGATCGCATCTGTTTCCCCGCCTCACGGCCAGTTTTCCTGAAAGAGTGGCTGGCCCAGGACGACGCGCTCGCCCTCGGTTGTGCGCGTATGTATCTCGGGCCCCCACCGGCGCTCGCACACGAACGTGTTTTCGGTATCACTACTTTCGAGCTCGGCTGATACAACAGGATAGTTTTATCGACTACAGCGGTTTGACGATTTATCTCAAGCGGGCAGCTTGCCCGATAAACTGTGGACCACCTTGCACCACCTCTCCATGTTTTGTCGGCTGGAGTCGCGCAGTTCGAGGCCCACCCAGAAGCCCTTGCCATCCTCGACCGGTCTTGCCCACATGGCCTCGCCAACCAATTCCAGGTTCTCTTTCCAGTCTTCCATCGGCACGGCGATATTGAGCTGGCTGCCCTGCGCGATAGCCTGTGGCACATGAACCCGCAGTCCTCCGGCGGAGACATCGACAGTTTCGCACCGGATAATCGTGTTTTCGGATTCAGATCTGCTGCCCCGATCGACCACCTCAATAAAAATTGCCCACGCTACTTCTATACGCTGATGTCTGCGTCTGTCGGTATAATCCTGCGACATAGAGTCATTTCCAACGGTTATGTGATTCCTGAAGCGTATAGGAATAATCGTTGTGCGGTTTGCAGAGGTCCAGAAAAAATGGTCATAAAACGCAGATATTCCGGCTTTCAATACCTGCTCATTCCGACAATTCAGGATGGACATTTATCCTTTTCCTGGCTGAATACTCCTGGCTGAATATTCCTGGCGATAAAACTGCCAGTGTGCTGCTGGCAGGTATTGGGGCCGGGGGCGCGTATATAAAACTGTGATGTGGCAGCTACGCCTTTGCAGCCAACGGCGTGACGTTGGATTCTTTCTGCTGCTTCTGGCTACCGATATCCAGCAGCAATTCGGGATTGCCTTTACATGCGGCTATCAGCATGTCCTTGTTCCTGGATAACAACAGACCGATATTTTCTGCATCCTGCTCGCTTATATCTGCTATATGTTTACCCAGGAACAAGCTGAAGTTTTCAGCCAGTTCCAGCATTTTGTCGTGGGCATCGGCATCCTTTTTATTATCAAACATCGCTTCATCCCGATCACATTTCCACATTGCCACTACAGCCACGGTTCACCTCGCGTGCAAGTTATTGGTCTGTGCGGATACTGTATATATGTACAGCTTTTGTGGCAAGGTGTTTCTTCAAAAAAAGACCAGGGCCCCTGGTCGGCAGCGCGCAGTTGCCGGTTGGGTGGAGCCGCCAGTGCAGCGGGCGGCTAACAGTTAAA
>JAOUDU010000110.1 GCA_029859085.1 Gammaproteobacteria bacterium
GTGGGTGAAAGCGCCTGATGGCCTCGATATCGCCGGTGTCCGCGACTACGTCCGTCATCGCTTTCAGTTGATCAAGTTTATTGCCCATTGGTGTTTGTTCCTTTCTGTGTTCGGGCCGAATGAATTCGGCCATCTCCCCCGCCGGCATCACGCACCAGCGCGGCCGCCTGGATAAGAACCTCGACCCCCGCTGTCTTCCTGTAGGCGTTTTCGCTCAGGTGGCGCCTGAATTTCCTGGCCCCGGGCACGCCCTGGTACAGGCCGAGGATATGCCGGGTGATATGGTTCAGGTGGGCGCCGCGCGCGAGCTGCTGCTCCACGTAGGGGATCAGCGCGTCTATAACATCATCGCGGGATTGTACGGGATTGTCCATCCCGTACAGTTCCCGGTCGATGTCCGCCAGCAGCCAGGGGTTCTGGTAGGCCTCCCTGCCGATCATCACGCCATCCGCCTGCTGCAGGTGCCGGCGGCATTCGGCCAGGGTCTGGATGCCGCCGTTGACCACGAACGTGAGCCCTGGGAAGTCGGTCTTGAGCCGGTACACCCAGGCGTAGTTGAGCGGCGGGATTTCACGGTTCTCCTTCGGCGAAAGGCCCTGCAGCCAGGCCTTGCGCGCATGCACGATAAACACCTCACAGCCGGCCGCGGCCACCGCGCCGACAAAATCCAGCAACTCCCCGTAGGACTCCATGTGGTCGATGCCGATGCGGTGTTTGACTGTGACCGGGATGCTGCAGGCATCCCGCATGGCCCTGACGCCATCCGCCACCAGTCCCGGGTGCGCCATCAGGCAGGCGCCGAACATGCCCGACTGCACCCGGTCGGAGGGGCAGCCGCAGTTCAGGTTTACCTCGTCGTAACCCCACTGCTGGGCCCACTTCGCGCAGCGGGCGAGGTCCGCCGGGTTGCTGCCGCCGAGCTGCAACGCCACCGGGTGCTCCTCGGCGTTGTAGTGCAGGAAGCGCTCCCGGTCGCCGTGAATCAGGGCGCCGGTGGTGACCATCTCGGTGTAGAGCAGCGCCTGTTTGGTGAGCAGCCGCCAGAAGAAGCGGCAGTGGTGATCGCTCCAGTCCATCATCGGGGCAATCGACAGCAGCCTGTTGTTTTCCAGCGCGGTAATACGGCTATACCCCCGGATCCACCCCGGTCATGTCGATAGAGAGGTCCCACAGCCGCTTTGCCACTGCGAGGTCGTGGCTGCGCCGGTTCGACTCGACCCTGGTCGCGGGCCCCGCTGTCTGGCTCATCCTGCAGGGGCCGTAATAGTCGCCTCCCTGGACTGCCGGCCCGGTGGCGGCGCAAAGCGTGGGCCATGCACCCTGCGCCGCGGTGTTGAACACGGAGCGGAACAGGGGGCGGATAAGGGGTGACAGGGCTTCCAGCGCACGCGGCATATAGCGCAGCAACTCGGTATCGGCGATGCCAGGGTGGGCGGCCACGGAAATGGTGGTATCCCCGGCAGCGGACAGGCGCCGCTGGAGTTCATAGGCGAAGTACAGGTTCGCGATCTTGCTCTGGGCATAGCGGACCATCGGGTTGTAGCCCTGCTCCGCGTGGATGTCGTCAAAATAAATCCGGCCCCGCTTGTGGGCGATACTGGAGGTACTGACGATACGGCTCGCCGGTGTGGCCCGCAGTTTTTCCAGCAAGAGTCCCGTCAGCGCGAATGGCCCCAGGTGGTTGACGCCGAACTGGGACTCGAACCCGTCCCGGGTGAGCTCATAGGGCGGGATCATGATACCGGCATTGTTAACCAGCACATCGAGGCGCTGTTCTTTGGCCACTGCGGTCGCCGCCTTTTTCACCGACGCCAGGTTGGCGAGGTCGAGCTCGATCACCGCCACATCGGCGGCGGGACACTCCGCCAGTATCTGCTTGCGGGCCTGTTGTGCCTTGTCCTTGGAACGGCAGCCTATGAGGACCCGGGCGCCTTTGCCCGCCAGGACCCTGGCCGCCTCATAGCCGAGGCCGGTATTGGCGCCGGTGATAAAAATCGTCTTTCCCGTCTGGTCGGGCACGTCCGCTGCAGTGAATGTTTTCATCTTTTACCTCGTCTATGGCCGGGATTGCGGCGTTGCAATGCACCGGTGTTCAATTCGCAATCCAGTGGGGATACGGCAGTTTACGCTTCCACAGGTACTCCGGATTGAACAGCTTGCTCTGGTAGCGGCTGCCGGAGTCGCACAGGATGGTGACTATCGTGTGTCCGGGTCCCATTTCCCTGGCCATCGCCATCGCCCCAGCTATGTTGATGCCGCCGGAGCCTCCCACGGAGATGCCTTCGTCCTTCAGCAAATCGTAAATCAGGGGCAGTGCCTCGTCATCGTCCACGCGGCAGGAAAAATCCAGCTCCAGCCCCGCCAGGTTGCCCGGAACGAAGGACACGCCAATGCCCTCGGCGATCGATTCGCCCTCGCTTGCCAGCGTGCCGCCGTTAAAGTGGCTGTAGAGGGAGGACCCCATCGGGTCTGCCAGGCCTATCCGGATGTCGCGATTGTGCTCGCGCAGGGCGTCGGCCACTCCCGCCAGCGTGCCGCCGGTACCGACTGCGCAGATAAAACCGTCCACCTTGCCTTCGGTCTGGCGCCAGATCTCCTGGCCGGTAGTGCTGTAGTGGATCCCGCGATTGGCGGGATTGTCGAACTGGCGCGCCCAGATGGCGCCATGGGCCTCCTCCTTGCGCCGTCCCGCGGCCACCCGTTCCGCCGTGTGGATGTAGTGATGGCTGTCGGAGTAGGGCACCGAGGGCACCAGCAGCAACTCCGCCCCGAGCATTTCCAGCTGCCTGATTTTTTCCTCGCTGGCGTTTTGCGGCATCACGATCACGCACTCATAGCCCAGGGCGTTCGCTACCAGGGTGAGGCCGATGCCGGTGTTGCCAGCGGTGCCCTCGACGATGACGCCGCCCGGCTGCAACTCCCCCGCCTGTTCCGCGGCGCGGACTATGCCCAGGGCCGTGCGGTCCTTGACGGACCCGCCGGGGTTCATGAACTCCGCCTTGCCGTAGATATGGCAGCCGGTCAATTCCGACGCCTTGCGCAGGTAGAGGAGCGGAGTGTTGCCGATGACATCCGGTAGTAATTGCTGCTGGGGCATGAAGGTTATCCTCGAACGGGAAGCAGGGTGCAGGGGCATTATCATCGCTGGCGCGGAATTTACCAAATTCACCGGCGGCCCGCCTGAATTGCAGTCCGGTGGTGTATAGTCCCGCGCGTGGTGACCGACAGACCTGGTGTGAGCAGCGATGGCCGATCCTGAGATATGTGAACTGATCTACCGGGATGACTACCTGGTGGCGGTCAGCAAGCCCGCCGGCCTGCTGGTGCACCGCAGCCCCATCGACCGCCACGAGACCCGCTTTGCACTGCAGATGGTGCGTGACCAGGTCGGGCAGCACGTATACCCGGTGCACCGTCTGGATAAACCCACTTCCGGGGTGCTGCTGTTTGGCCTGTCCAGCGACAGCGCCAGGGAGCTGTCACTGCAGTTTGCCAACGGAAGCGTGCGCAAGCACTACCTGGCCGTGGTGCGCGGCTATTGCCCGGAAGCCGGTACGATTGACCATGCCCTGAAAGAGGAGCTGGATCCCATTGCCGACCGGGATCGGCAGCGGGCGCGGCCGGGCCGTGAGAGGGTGCCGCAGGCGGCTGTGACCGGCTACCGGCGCCTGGCGACAGTGGAAATTCCCGAGGCAGTGGATCGCTACCCCCGGACCCGCTACAGCCTGGTGGCCTTGCAGCCACAGACCGGGCGCAGGCACCAGCTGCGACGCCACCTCAAGCACATCGGCCATCCGATCATCGGCGACGCCAAGCATGGCAAGGGCGTGCACAACCGCTTCTTCCAGTCCCGATACGATTGCCACCGGTTGCTGCTGGCCTGTACCGCCCTGCAGCTGGCCCACCCGGCCAGCGGCGAGACGCTGTCGCTGCGGGCGCCGCTGGATGCGCCGTTCCTGCGGGTGCTGGATGCCTTCGGCTGGATGGCTGACCTGGCGCCGCTGGAACTGCCCCGTGATGGGCTTTGCCCGGTCCAGCCCGTATAATCCGGGCTCCCTGAGTTGACAGACCGGATACCCATGACTGTTCGCACCCGCGTCGCGCCATCGCCCACCGGCGATCCCCACGTAGGCACTGCCTATATCGCCCTCTTCAATCTCTGTTTCGCCCGCGCCCACGGCGGCCAGTTCCTGCTGCGTATCGAGGACACCGACCAGGTCCGCAGTACCCCCGAGTCGGAGCGGGCTATTCTCGACTCCCTGCGCTGGCTTGGCCTGGAGTGGGATGAGGGCCCGGATATCGGTGGCCCCCACGGGCCGTACCGCCAGAGCGAGCGCATGGAAATTTACGGCCAGTACGCGGCGCAGCTGGTGGAGGCGGGCAAGGCGTTTGTCTGCTATCGCAGCCCCGCCGAGCTGGATGATTTGCGGGAGGCCCGTCGCGCCGCCGGCACCGGCACCGCGCTCAAGCCCTCCGACCTGATGCTGCCGGCCGCGGAGGTCGAGAAACGCCGGGCCGCCGGGGCGCCCTATGTGATCCGCATGATGGTACCCGAGGGGGAGGGTGCCTGTGTTATCGACGATATGCTGCGCGGCACCATCGAGCTGGACTGGGGCATGGTGGATGCCCAGGTGCTGCTCAAGTCCGACGGCATGCCCACCTACCACCTGGCCAACGTGGTGGATGATCACCTGATGGGGATCACCCATGTATTGCGCGGCGAGGAGTGGATCAACTCCGCCCCCAAGCACAAGTTGCTGTACGAGTACTTCGGCTGGGAGATGCCGCGGTTGTGTCACCTGCCGCTGCTGCGCAACCCGGACAAATCCAAGCTCAGCAAGCGCAAGAATCCCACCAGCATCCTCTACTACCAGCGCATGGGTTTCCTGCCCGAGGCGCTGCTCAACTACCTGGGTCGCATGGGCTGGTCGATGCCGGATGAGCGGGAGAAGTTTTCCCTGCACGAAATGATGAGCCATTTCGATATCCAGCGCGTATCACTTGGCGGCCCGATCTTCGACGTCGACAAGCTCAAGTGGTTGAATGGCATGTGGATTCGCGAGGACCTCGACGAGGCCCAGCTGGCCCGGCGCCTGGTGGACTGGGCCTACAACGAGGCCAACCTTATGAAGGTGCTGCCCCACGCGCAGAAGCGCCTGGAGACCCTCAGCGATTTCGCCCCCCTGGCGGGGTTCCTGGTGTCCGGCACCTTGCCTATCACCGCGGAGAGCTTTGCTGAAATAAAAGGCGAGCGCGAGGAGATTATCAGGCGCATGCAGTTCGCCCTGTGGCGACTTGAGGCACAGCGCCACTGGAGCCGGGACACGATCTGGAGCGACCTCAAGGGTCTGGCAGATGCCCTCGAGGTAAAGATCAAGGATTTCCTGGCGCCGCTGTTTGTGGCTGTTGCCGGTTCCAGCGCCTCGTTCTCGGTGGTCGACTCAATGGAAATGCTCGGGCCCGATATGAGCAGGGCGCGTATCCGCCACGCGATCGAGGTGCTCGGTGGCGTGTCGAAGAAAGCGGCGAAGCGTTTTGAGAAAGAGTACCAGGGCCTGGGCGGCGCGCCCGGGCAGGATTCAACAGAGGATTAGTTTATGGCGACAAATATAGCGGGGTCGCTGCTGGCCACCCTGGTGCGCGGCAGCAATGGCATCCAGAGCACACCGGCGACGGTCAAGCCGAAGAAGATGCTGCAGTTGTACGATATCGAGAACTGTCCCTACTGCCGGCTGGTGCGCGAAGCCCTCACTGAGCTGGACCTCGATGCGGAAATCTATCCCTGCCCGAAAGCGGGGGAGCGCTTTCGCCCCGAGGTGGAAGCGCGGGGCGGCAAGGCCCAGTTTCCGTACCTGGTGGACCCCAACACCGGCACCGAAATGTACGAGTCCCTGGATATCGTCGCCTACCTGTTCGAGACCTACGGCCAGCGGGCGTTGCCGCTGAAGTGGCGAGCGGGCAAATTGCAGACCTTCGGCTCGATGCTGGCGAGTGCACCGCGTGTCGCCCATAACGCCAAGGCCAGGCCGGGGGTGGAGCCGGAGTACATGTTGGAACTGTACAGCTTCGAGTCCAGCCCCTATGCCAGGCCGGTGCGCGAGCTGCTGTGCGAGATGGAGATACCCTATATCCTGCGCAATTGCGGCCGCACCAATCTGCAGGAGTGGATACTGCCGCCGGTGCGCAAGGCCCTGCAAATCACCCCGCAAAGTACGCTGGAAAACCGCAGGATACTGCAGGACATGGAAGGCAGGGTATCCATTCCCTACCTGTACGACCCCAACAGCGAAACCGGCCTGTTCGAGTCGGAAGATATCATGCAGTACCTGCGCGACACCTACGGCAGTTGAGGCGGCCCTCCCGCCGGCCCGATGCGCCGCGTGATTTTCAGGCCTGTTTGCGCAGCGCGATGGCTGCCAGGATCGCGGTAGTATATTCGTAGGCCATGGCACCGAGAGTGTAGCTGCCTATTGGTGCGGTGCCGGAGAGGGCCCAGAAGCAGCGCGACAGGGCGAGGCCGCCGATGCACAGCAACAGCAGCACCAGCGCGGGCCGGTAATAGCCTGTCTTGAGGGCGCCCAGCAGGCAGAACAGGCCGAAGCCTGTCTGCAGTCCGCCGTACATCGCGCCGATCTCCGGAACAGCATCGCTGGACGCGAACTCCAGGCCAGCATAGCCGGCCGGTAGCGCCGGGGAGGCCAGGCAGGCCAGCCCGTAGGCGATGAACATGGCGGCGGAAAACCAGAGGACGAATTTACCTAACATGGCGCAACTCCTGTGCAGGCTGGAAGGCGGGTATGCCACAGGAGATTAGCATATGTTGACAGTGGCGGCCCCTGTCACTAAAATGCGCAGCTCATCATTGATCAGGTCCAGATAAAACTCCAGCATGATCAATGAGTTACACCCGAATACGGGGCTATAGCTCAGCTGGGAGAGCGGTTGCATGGCATGCAACAGGTCAGCGGTTCGATCCCGCTTAGCTCCACCACACAAAAAAGGCAACATCCACACGGGTGTTGCTTTTTTTATGCACCGTCCTGGAACCGCTGACCATGTCAGCGCAGGATGGCCTGCCCGTTCGATCCCGCCGTTTAAACGCGCCTTACCACCCGGTTGTCCCTGTAGGCATCTTCCGATATCACCAGCATCTCGACACCGGCGCTCGCTTGCATGTCACGCATCGCGCCGTCTATCAACTGCAGCATTTCGCTAACGGTGATGCATCCCTGCTCCTTCCTCGCCAGCTTGCGGGCCAGGCGGTGCGCCAGGATGTGCTTCTGCGCATCGTTCAGTATCAGCCCCTCGGCGGCCATTCGGAGCTTCTCGGTCTGTGTTGCACCCATAGTAATCCCCTTTTCCCGACGCTTTCCCGGTCGGTGTTATTGCAGCGCCCAAACTCGAGCCTAGGGGCGGGCCCCCGGCCGATCAATCCGGGCATATGCCCCAATTGGGTGGTGCTGCGAAGGCGCGGTAGAAAGTGCATGTTCATTGTGTGACGCCAGTTGCCGGCATTCAGGAGATTGATTTCATCGAGTACCGGGCCTGTGCGCCGGGTGTCTCCCGACATCACGGCTTCCCGTATTTCTGCTGCCGGCGCCACTCCCATGGCGGTACCGGGTTTGGCTCGGCCCACAGCCCCAGTCTCTCGGCCCGCGCCTTGTCTTCAGCTGCTTCCAGCAGGTGCTCATCCGGCGCGTAATAGCGGTACCACCAGGCGTGCCCCGCGGCGACCATGGCCAGGTTGAT
>JAOUDU010000111.1 GCA_029859085.1 Gammaproteobacteria bacterium
CCTTCGAAATCTAGCGACTTACCCCCGGTGGCGCAAGGGCTGGCGCAAGGGCAGAGGCGAAATGACCGACTACCAAGAATACCTGGACTTCCTGTACAGCGCTCTGGCGACACAAAATAAAAAAAACATTGAACTGACAGAATCAACCCATCTCGTCGCCGATATCGGCCTGAGTTCCCTTGAAGTCATGGAGTTCATAGAGAAAATCGAGGATCACTTCGATATCTCGATTCCCCTCAACATCCTGCCCGACGTCAATACCATCGGTGAGCTCGCGAACAAAGTGCGGGAACTCAACCCCTGAGCAGTGCGTAAAAATACCATCTTTACTGTGCAATCCGGCACTGCGGGAACTGCGGTTGTAGACTAGGATCTGCGGCCGTTCTTTTACCGGCTATTCATTTAAAGGATGACAGGGCTACCCCATGCTGTTTGACAAATTCCAGACCATGGCCGACTTCCAGGCCGAACTCGCAGGGCGCGGGGTGGTGCCCTTTGGCGCCGTTACCGAACAGATCCTGTCGGCCACCGAGGGCGTGGTCGAGGGTCGCAAGGTAATCCTCGCCGGCACCAACAATTACATGGGCCTGTCCTTCGACCCCCGCTGCATTGCCGCCTCCCAGGCCGCCGCGGCGAAGTGGGGCACCGGCACCACCGGCTCGCGACTGGCCAACGGCTCCTTCGCCGAACACCAGGCGCTGGAACAGGAAATCGCCGGTTTTTACGGGGTGGGCCACGCCATCGTGTTCTCCACCGGCTATGCCGCTACCATGGGCATGTGCTCCACCCTGGCGGGTGCGGGGGACGTCATCCTGCTGGATGCGGACAGCCACGCCAGCATCTACGCCGGGGTAAAACTCAGCGAGGCGGAAGTCATCCGCTACAAGCACAACGACCCGGACGACCTTGCCAAGCGGATGCGCCGCCTCGGCGATCGCGCCAGCCAGGCCCTGATCATCGCCGAGGGCATCTACTCGATGCTGGGAGATGTGGCCCCGCTGAAGGAAATCGCCGCGGTGAAACGCGAGTACGGCGGCTACCTGCTGGTAGACGAGGCTCACTCCATGGGCGTGCTGGGTGACACCGGGCGCGGCGCGGCGCAGGCGGCGGGGGTGGAGGCCGACGTGGATTTCACTGTCGGCACCTTCAGCAAGAGCCTGGGCTCCATCGGCGGCTACTGTGTCAGCCGGCACGCCGAGCTGGAAGCCATCCGCTTCTGTATCAAGGCCTATATTTTCACCGCGTCGTCATCGCCATCGATCATCGCCTCCACCCGGGAGGCCCTGCGCATCATTGTCAGCGAGCCCGAGAGGCGCCAGCGCGTATGGGATAACGCCAACCGGCTCTACCAGGGACTGAAAGCGCTGGGGCTGCCGGTAGGGCCCACCGCGAGCCCGGTGGTCGCGGTTGAAATGGTTGACCGTTCGCGCACCATCGACTGCTGGAAAGCACTGATGGAGGCCGGGGTCTATGTCAACCTGGTGATTCCCCCGGCATCGCCCTCGACCAATTTCCTGCTGCGCAACAGTGTCAGCGCGGCCCACAGCAGCGAGCAGATCGATACGATCATCAACGCCTATGCAGGCCTCAAGGCGGCTGGCCTGTTCGAACCGGCCCAGGCGGCTTAATGGAAAAAATCATCATCACCGGCAATGGCCCATTGCACGGTGAAGTGCGGGTGGCGGGCGCGAAGAACGCGGCCCTGCCGATCATCGCGGCCTCACTGCTGAGCGCCGAGCCTCTGCACATCAGCAATATTCCCGGCGTGCGCGATATCGACACGGCACTGAAACTGCTCACCCTGCTGGGCTGCCTGGTAGAGCGCTCCGGCACCGACCTGAGTATCGATACCAGCAAGGTGCACTCCGTGTACGCGCCCTACGAACTGGTTAAAACCATGCGCGGCGCCATCCTGCTGCTGGGGCCGCTGCTGGCCCGCTTCGGCGAGGCGGACGTATCCCTGCCCGGCGGCTGCGCGATCGGTTCGCGCCCGGTAAACGAGCACATCACGGGCCTGCAGGCGCTGGGCGCGGAGATCAATATTGAGGCGGGCTATATCAAGGCCAAGGCGAAACGCCTGCGCGGCGCCCATTTCACTTTTGACATCCCCTCGGTCACGGCCACCGAAAACCTGCTGATGGCTGCGAGCCTGGCCCAGGGCACCACGGTGCTGGAAAACTGCGCAATGGAACCCGAGGTCGGGGACCTGGCGCGGCTGCTCGTTGCCATGGGCGCGAAAATCCAGGGTGCCGGTTCCAGCACGATTACCATCGAGGGCGTCGACAGCCTTGCCGGTACCCGCCACCGGGTGCCGCCGGACCGGATCGAAACCGGCACGTTCCTCACCGCTGCAGCCGCCACCCGGGGTAATATCCGGGTACTGGACACCAACCCGGATTTTCTCCACCACGTGCTGGGCAAGCTGGAGCAGGCGGGCGCCAACATCGAACTGGGTCCCGACTGGATCCACCTGGATACCGGCGGCAAGCGCTGCAAGGCCGTGCATATCAACACCGCGCCCTACCCGGCGTTTCCCACCGATATGCAGGCCCAGTTCATGGCCCTCAACGCGCTGGCGGAGGGGTCCGCCACGGTGGTGGAAAATATTTTCGAAAACCGCTTCATGCACGTCGCGGAGCTGCAGCGCATGGGCGCCAATATCGAGCTGCAGGGCCACACCGCGATAGTGCACGGGCGCGAGCGGCTGCAGGGGGCGCCGGTGATGGCCACCGACCTGAGGGCCTCGGCCTCACTGATCATCGCCGCCCTGGCCGCCGACGGTGACACCACCATCGATCGCGTCTATCACCTCGACCGCGGCTACGCCAATATCGACCGGAAACTGGCGGACCTGGGAGCGGTCATCACACGGGTCTGAGCGCCGGGAGACACCGATGCAGCACTTCGCGCAAATTTCCGATCCCCACCTGAGTTCCCTCGAGGGCGTGCGCGCCCGCGACCTCCTGAGCAAACGGGCCCTGGGCTACCTGTCCTGGCGCCAGCGGCGCCGGTTCGAGCACCGGCCAGAGGTGCTGGCCGCACTGGGACGCGACCTCGAGCAGTTTGAGCTGGACCAGGTACTGGTCACCGGCGACCTCACCCACGTCGGCCTGCCCCAGGAATTCCGCCAGGCCCTGGCCTGGCTGCGGGAGCTGGGCACTCCCGCAGAGGTTGCTGTCATTCCCGGCAACCACGACGCCTCGGTGGCGACGCCCTGGCGGGACAGCTTCGCCCTGTGGCGGGACTATATGGCTTCAGATACCGCGAGTACTTTACCGGACAGCCTGGCGAGCCTCTACCCGAGCCTGCGGGAGCGGGGCGATATCGCATTCATCGGGCTGAGCACCGCCTGCCCCAAACCGCCTTTCATGGCCACCGGCACGGTGGGGCCGGAACAACTGGCCCGGCTGCCCGCACTGCTGGACGCGGCCCATGCCAGGGGCGCGTTCCGGGTGGTCTACATCCACCACTCACCCCTTCCCGGCAAGGACAAGTGGCGCAAACGCCTGACGGACGCGGCGCTTGTCCAGGACATCATCGCCAGCCATGGGGCCGAGCTGGTACTGAACGGCCACGGCCACCGCGGCCACTACGATGAGCTGGCCACGGTTCACGGCACCGCGCCGGTTGTAGCGGCGCCCTCCGCCTCGGCGCTGGGGCTGCACGGCGGCCAGGTGGCGAGTTATAACTGTTACGGCGTGGAGCGTTGCGACGGGGGCTGGCAGCTGGCGATCTCCGCCCGCGATTACCAGCCCGCCAGCGGGGAATTCGTTGCCGGGGAATCGAGGGGCGTTACGCTGCTGCGCGCCCTGTAGGGTCGAATTTATTCGACCTGCGGTGTCGATCGGTCGAATAAATTCGACCCTACAGGCAAGGCGGTTACGCGTTTTCCGCGGCGGCCTTGGCCAGCGAACCCTTGACCAGCACCAGGTCGGCGACCGAGTCCACATCGATGGCGGCATTGGCATAGGGGAGGATCACCGCCCGCATGCGCAGGCCCAGGCGCTTGCTCAGCTTGGCCAGGGCCTCCTCCAGCGACAGCAGGCCCAGGCGGTAGCGGATGACCGCCCACCAGCCCAGCAGGCCGATCACCACCAGCGGCTTTTTCCGCTCCTGCTCGATGCGACGCCAGAAGCGGGCCGCGCGGCGCCCCTCAGGGGTAAGGAACGCAAACAGGTTGCAGCCGCAGAAATCCCCGTCACTGAAATGCAGCACAGTCTTCCTGATGCCGGGATAGGCTTCCAGTACCAGCGCGTGCGGGGCCAGGCCCACCGCCACATCGACATCGTCCGCGAGGCTCTGGCGGCCGAATGCGTCGACAATCTCCGGGGTCAGCAGGGGGTGATCCGCCGTGGTCAGTAGCACCGCCTCTTCCGGCCCGAGCGCCTGCATGGCCTGGTAGGCGCTGGTGCTGGGGCTGACTCCCGGCTCAGTCCAGATCACCTCGCCGGAGGCAACCCACTGGGACAGCTGCTCATCCTTGGCTATTTCACTGGCCTCGGGTCCTGACAGGGCGATCTTGTTCACCACCCTGGACGCCCGCAGCGCGTTCAATACCCGGCGCACCATCGGCATGCCGTCGAGGTCAATCATCGCCTTGCTGCCGACCTTGGTGTGATTGATCAGTGAATCGGCCTTGGTCCTGTCGCCCGCGAGAACGATAGCCGTGAGCTGGTGTTGTTCCGGATTCAGTTGCATGGATTACAGGTCTTTTTCATATACGCGGTAGCGCTTATACGCCTGCCCGCCGATGGTTTCAATGATATTGCGCATGCCGTCGTTATCTTCCAGGATCCAGCCCATCTCGACATTCTTCACACCCCGTGCGTGCAGCGCCTTGCGCACCGCGTCAATGACCATGAACGCGAGCGTGGGTCCCAGGCGCGAGTGCTGGAAGCTCTGGCGCACCCCCATCAGCGGTATGCGGGCCGTCTGGGGATGACTCACCTTGAGGCGCCACAGCAGCTTGGCCCAGCCAAAGGGCAACAGCTTGCCCTTCAGGTCGCGGATGGCCTCGTTGAGGTTGGGCAGGGCCACGATGAAGGCAACGGGTTCGCCGTCGTACTCGGCGATCTGGATATAATCGTCCGGCATCAGCTTGGCCAGGGTCAGCACCGTCTCCTCCCACTCTGCCGCCACCAGTGGCACGAACCCCCAGTTATGTTCCCAGGCGTCGTTGAAGACATCCAGCATGATGGCGGCGTCCTCTTTCAGGTGCTTGCGGCGCGCAGGGCGGACCTTCACCCGGTCCGATACCCGCTGCGCCAGCTTGGTCATCACCCGCGGCGGCTCGAAATCCGGCCGGATATGGTAGGCCAGCAGGTCCTTGACCCCGCGGTAGCCCTGCGCCTCGATAGCGGCGCCGTAGTAGGGCCGGGCATGGCCCATAAGCACGAAGGGCGGGGTACTGAAGCCATCGACCAGCAGGCCGACCTCCTCGTTGATATGCAGGTTGAAGGGACCGCGCACCTTTTGCATGCCCTCGCTGCGCAACCAGCCGGCGGCGGCCTCAAGCAGGGCTGAAAACACCGCCGGATCCTCTTCCGCTTCGAGCATGCCGAAATAACCCGCCCCGTCCGCATGCTGCCGCAGGTGCATTTCGTCGACCTGGGCGGTGATACGGCCCACCGGCACACCATTGCGCAACGCGAGCCAGGCCCGCCAGCGGGCGTGGTCGAAAAAGTGGTTGGCGGGTGAAAAACGCTGGCGCTGCTCGAAATTCAGCGGGGCGACCCAGGCGGGGTCGCCGGCATACAGGCGGTGCGGCAGGGCCAGGAACTGGCTCCACTGGGCGCGCTCCGTCACCACCTCGAGCGTAACGGCTGGATCCCCGGTTGCGGGCATATCGTCTCCTGGCAGGCACCCTCGCAGGGCGGTGCGAGGAGTATACAGCCGAAATCTCGCTTTGCGAAACGAAGCGGGAAAAATCCCAGAAATTACATGGACTTGCGGCTCCGGAAGCGGCGCGCGCAGGCACTGGCAAGGGGCCCGGGCATGCACTAATACGCAGGCTTCATTGGTATTATTACCCATGAGCCACAAGCGCGAAAATGCTAAAGTTGCGCCGTGTCTGGTAGCCAGTCCAGGTTACCGACCAGTAGGGGCGCGAGGTGATGGAAAGTACGCAACGCCGGCCCGCAATACCCACAGGTTTTTGGATCTGAGCTTCAATCCTCGGCCATTCGGAGGATGGAGTACGTGAACTATTTGGACTCGCAGCGTCGGACAGGCTGCCAATATGAGGAATCACCTTTGTCATCTCCTGAACTCAATCCCACGCCGACAAACCATTCCCTGAGCTTTCGCGCCGCCGACTTCGCCACCCTGACCGACGCGCTTGATTATGCTGCCCAGGGCGAGACCGGCGCCAATTTCTACACCGGCCGCGGCGCGATTTACGCCGCCGTGCCCTACCGCGAACTGCGCCTGCAGGCCATCGAGCTGGCGCGCAAACTGCTGGGCCTGGGCCTGGAGCCCGGCAGCCGCGTGGCCCTGGTCGCCGAAACCAACCCCGAGTTCCTCAGCTTTTTTTACGCCTGCCAGTACGCCGGCCTGATTCCCGTGGCGCTGCCGGCTTCCGTCAAGGTCGGAGCCCACCTGGCCTACGTCGCCCAGCTGCAGCGCCTGCTGGAAGCCAGTGATGCCGCCATCGCCGTGGCCTCAGAGGGCTATCTGTCATTCCTGCTCGAAGCGAGCGAGGGCCTGGCCCTGCGCATGGTGAACACCCCCGCCGCCTTCCACGACCTGCCCCTGGGCGAGCAGCCGCTGCCGCAGGTCAATCCCACTGATATTTCCTACATCCAGTACACGTCCGGCAGCACGCGCTTTCCCCGCGGCGTGGTGATCAAGCACCACACCGCGATGGCGAACCTGCGCGGCATCATCGGCCACGGCCTGATGATGAACAACGATGACCGCATGATGTCCTGGCTGCCCTTCTACCACGACATGGGCCTGGTAGGCTTTATGCTGGTACCGATGGCAGCACAGGTTTCCATCGACTACCTGGATACCCGCGAGTTCGCGATGCGCCCGCGCCAGTGGCTGGACCTGATGACCCAGTCCCGCGCGACCATTTCCTTTGCGCCCTCTTTCGGCTATGACCTCTGCGCCCGCCGCGTGCGCCCCGGCGACCTCGCCAATTACGACCTGAGCAACTGGCGGGTAGCCGGGATCGGCGCGGAGATGATTCGCCCCGACACGCTGGAGTACTTCGCCGAGCTGCTGCAGCCCTGCGGCTTCGACCGCCGCGCCTTCCTGGCCTGCTACGGCATGGCCGAGTGCACCCTGGGCGTCAGCTTTTCACCGCTGGCGACCGGTTTCACCACCCACCACATCGACAGCGACCACCTGGCAGATCACCACCGCGCCGTGCTGCTGGAGGAAAGTGATAATCCCGGGCGCGGACGCCACTTCGTCAACTGCGGCGTGCCCCTGCCGGATTTCGAGGTGGAGATTCGCGATGGCGGCGAGACCGTGCTGGAAGACTGGCACAGCGGCGTGATCTACCTGCGCGGCCCCAGCGTCATGTCCGGCTACTTCAACCTGCCGGAAGAGACCAGCCATGCCCTCGACGCGGACGGCTGGCTCAACACCGGTGATATCGGCTACCTGGTCGATGGCGTGCTCACCATCACCGGGCGCAAGAAAGACCTGATCATCATCCACGGTCGCAATATCTGGCCGCAGGACCTCGAGCACATCGCCGAGGCCGAGCCCGAAGTGCGCGCGGGTGACGCGGTG